>JBDRGC010000136.1:0-6257 GCA_043818215.1 Chloroflexota bacterium
ATCTACCTGTTTCGTGCGGATGGCGCCACAGCGCCTGGCAATGCTGTTCTCGGCCCCATCCATCGCGGTATCCATAATGTATGTCGCCAGATTCTCGACCAGGGGGTGGGTGCGGGTCAGATACAATTCCCTGTCCTTCACCGGCATCGTAAATGTGGCTTCAAATTGATCTTTCTCCAAACCCAGTAAATCCTTCAAAGCGCGCGGCACTTCGGCCAAATCCACCTTGATCGGATCTTCACCGTTCACCACTGCCTTTTGTGCTTGCAAAGATTGCCTGACGAAGCCGGATACATCTACGCTCAGGCCAACTGCCTCGCGGGCGGCATCCAGTTCCCTGGAGACTTCTTCAACCTTGATTCCCTTCTGGGCAAACATTGTTCGGGAGCGGCGTTCGCGCTCAGTGGCCGAATCCCATTGACCGTACAAATCTTCCTTTTTGGGTTTCATGAACGCCTCGAAACCGGGAAGATAATTTTCAATGACGCCGCCAGATTGCTCCCGCAACAGCAGGCCTTCGAAGATCGCTTCTACGATGTCATCAGTATTTATCGGCACTGGTACCGAAATGCCCAGAGATTTGCGAATACTGCGGTGCTTGCGCAAAAGCACATCCAGCACCACGCCGTCAATCTGGTTGTCAATTCCGTAATAGATGACCGCGCTCACTTCTTTCTTCGCTTGCCCAAAACGATCCACGCGCCCTTCTCGTTGCTCGTGGCGAGTCGGGTTCCAGGAGAGATCGTAGTGAACCACCGCATCGAAACCATCTTGAAGGTTGATGCCCTCGGATAAGCAGTCGGTGGCGACCAATACATGCTTCTTGGCCTCTGATAATTGTTGTACCCGCGCCTCTCGTTCGGCGGGTGGCAGTGTGCCCGTCACAGCCATCACTTCCACACCCCGCAAAGCGCTGCGCAGATGTTCGGCCACATATTCGGCAGTGGGAATAAAGCGGCAAAACAGGATAGGCCGGTAGCCATCGCGAACCAGGTCTTTGACGATCTCGATTGCTTGAGTTAATTTGGCGTCTGGCTTGCCCGCCAGTTTATCGGCTTCACGTGCCATATCCAGCAACCGCCTGTGCGCGCGTTCTTGCCCCCCTTCTTCTTCCAACTCGCTGGTATCGCTGCCGGGGACGATATCCAAACCTTCGATGGATTCGGCGTCACTGAGATCGAAGACCGTCCGACGTCCAATCTCATCCGCGCTTTCCACCGATTCAGCCTCCAACGTAGCAGCCCTTGCCCGCAGCGTAGATGCTGCCGCTGCCGGGCTGGAAGCCACCGAGCGCAGCAGCGCCAGTGCCGACCACCAACGCACCCGCTGGTGGAAGTGCCCGCCGGTCTCATCTTTGACCATTTCGCGGGCATACTCCAACACTCGATTGAAAAGTCGTTTGTATTCCGCCGAAAGTGTGTAGGTAAGTTCGGCATCCACCCGCTCTGGGAAATGCGTATCCGCGCCGAGATAGTTGCGAATATCCACCCGGCGGCGCTGCACAAAGTGCTGTGCCAGCCAGCGGCGGTTTTTCCTGTTTTCTGGACCGCTCAATTCCTCAGGCAATGCTTTGAATGCGGGATTCAAGAAGCCAAGCAAGGATCGAAAAGCATCTTCCTTGCCACTGTGCGGTGTGGCTGTTACCAGGATCATGTGACGAGAGGGTCTTTCCGCCAGTCCTGAAACCAATTCGTGCCGCTGGTGACGGCCACGTCCGGTGGCCCCGCCAAATGCACAGGTGTGGGCTTCGTCCACAATAACCAACTCTGGGCAGGTGCGAATGAACTCATCCCGCCGCCGGTCTGACTTGATGAAATCCGTGGAGACAATCACATAGGGGTAGATATCGAAGAGCGATTGATCGAGCCGCGTCCCCCGTTCCAGGCGCGATACGGTGCTCGGCAGCACTAATTCGGCCTCGATATGGAATTTGTCTCGCAGTTCATCCTGCCACTGCTCCGCCAGTTGTGGAGGGCAGAGTACTGCCAGACGTTCAATTTCACCCCGATCCAGCAACTCACGCGCAATCAACCCGGCCTCGATGGTCTTGCCAATGCCAACATCATCAGCGATCAACAGGCGTACCGGTTCCAGCTTGAGAGCCATCAAGAGCGGCACAAGCTGGTAAGGACGGGGATCAACTGCCAGACGAGCAAACGAGCGAAACGGCCCGGC
Organism: Chloroflexota bacterium; assembly: GCA_043818215.1. Lineage (GTDB taxonomy): Bacteria > Chloroflexota > Anaerolineae > Anaerolineales > UBA11858 > JBDRGC01. The sequence continues at coordinate 2,176 of JBDRGC010000136.1, forward strand.
ACTGTTGCGAAACCCCAGGCGGACTGCGTCCCGGAGCAGTCGCGCCGAACGATAATCGCCGACTTTGGTTGGATCCGGTAAACTAAATTGAGCAGGCTCGATATTTTCCAGATTCAGGTGGATACCGGTGACTTCTTCGTCAATACCGCCCAATGGCCGGACGATGAGCATTTCTTCATCCGTACCGGGCAGTACCACCCATTCACGCCCGCGCGCTTTTACGAGAGACCCGACTGCAAAGCTCATGCTGCCTTCCCAAACACGTAGGTGTTTTCTGAGAAGATTTGATCCCAATCGTCGAGAAGGCCAAAGCGCAAGACGATATAGCCCAAATTTTCCAGGCACTCGGTATTGAGCGCGTCCCGCCTGCGACGCTCCGCGTCCAGGTGGTGATAACCGTCCACGTAAACCGCGACCTGCTCCTGTTCATATAGAAAGTCAGGCCGGGTATTGCAATCGGCCAGCAAATGCTGCGTTTTGGAGGGCAGCCGGTAGCCGTGCGTTTCCAGATGATCCAGCCACTTTAACTCCAAGTCGGACTGGCATAAGTTCATCAGTTGTTGCAGGTGTTCTTCTCTGGATATATTCACAGGGGAAGTATGCACTTCCGCCCCTGTATAAGCCATCAGCAAATCTCGGATAGACTGGCGATCTAGTTTCAGGTGATCCAATTGATTATAATAGCTCATCAAACAATCATAGCAGGCGGCTTCGCAGTCTTCCTGCGCTCGTTCTGCCCTGTGCAAGTCATCGCCTGTATCCGGGTCGAAATGGCAAAGCGACAATGCTTGCCGGGCCACAGCAGCGAAGGCGTGCGAGTCATACACCAACCGCCGCAGCACTCCCGCGCCGCCCTCAGATGATTCGTACAACAAAATCAAGCGCCGCTCATCCCGGCTCGGCAGCGGCTCGACTGCCAGTTCGCTGTCTTCAAGTTGGTACGTCACCTGAATAGCAATTTTGAAAGCAGCGGTAAGAGAGGCCATCTCTGCTTCTTCTAGCTTTTCTGCCGGCTCGAATAACAGGCAATTCCTTCGATCTTCCACAAAGGGAATCACCCGCCGGGTGCGCTCACTCATCGGGTCTTCAGGATCGTCTTCAATGGCTTCGTTTTTGGCCCAGTAACCCCGTTCTGTGTCAAGTACAAAGCCATATTGCTGTTTATTTTTTCGCCGCCGCCAGCCCAAATTGATGCGCCAGAGCGTTGCCGCGTTGCCATAAGAGAGTTGCGCTAAAACCTTCCCCCCTTGGCGGATTGTCGCTGTTCGTACCGCGGTCTGTCCGTTGTGCTCGGTAAAGCGCACCCCGGTGCGGATTTCATACCCCATTCTGGTGCGTTCTTCCTCATCGGAATTGATCTTATCGCGTCTTTTGGTAGCCACATTTTGCAAGCGGAAGAGGGGGTACAATACCGTTTCCAGCGGCGCTTCACACCGTTCGCACTTGTCCAGACCGTCCCCTTCAGTGATAGGGTGCAAGTATCCGCAATTCGGGCACATCTTTGCTCGGGTAGTGAGCAGGTCTTCGTCTTCTTCAACTTGTGACACAGGCATGATCACCCGGTTGATCAGATAGCGGGAACCCTCATGGTATACGAAAGCCCGCGGCCCAAACTCGGATATTGCCAGGAAGCGCGGCCTGGAGAGAAATTCGTCTTGCCCGGTCTTCACCAGCCGCGCCGGAATGTAGGCTGACAGCGGCAGTCGCGGGAAGTTGTATCCCGGCAAAAACCCCTCGCTGGCAAAGTAGCGGTAGCTATAAAAATCAGATTGCGCCAAATTTCTAGAATCGGTTAACAACTCTAATTGGCTGACTGCTTCCCGTCGCAGGCGTTTGGCCTGGTTCCTTTCTCTCTGCGAGCGAGAGGCATCCAGCTCGATGCTGCGCTGTAAACGTTCTTGCCGCCGGGCTGCTCGATAAAGGTCACGCCAACGCGTGCAGGCATTCTCAAATTGCCGCGTCACCTGCTGAAAAACACTGTCTAGCCAATCGTCCCGATACCAATCAGAAGCCTGCAATTCGTCCGTGAGTGTGCGCAGGATTTGTTTTCCCCTAAAATGGGCGCGCTTTTTAGCTTTTTCGTTGTGAATGGCTTCTTGTACAAAATTGAGTAGTTCAAGACTTGGTTCTTCTCCCGAAAGATCTAAAATATCCCTGAGGGAAGTCCCTAGTTTCAAGCCGGTCTCCGCCAGCCAGATAGCGTGCAGATGTGCTCGCAGGAGATCGTCATTGCTCAAGTCCAGTCTGGGTGGGGTCACTGCTCCTGCAACCATGCGCTCCGGTTGTTTGAAAAAATACTGGTCGTGAGGGCTGCCAATGGAGCAATATGTAAAAACCAGAGCCGGTTGCCCGCTGCGCCCCGCCCGCCCGCTGCGTTGTGCATAATTCGCCGGAGTGGGTGGGACATTGCGCATGTTAACCACATTCAACTGGGAAATGTCAATTCCCAATTCCATCGTTGGAGAACAGAATAATACGGGCAATTCGCCAGCACGGAATTTGTTTTCCCTGCGTTCACGATCATCATAGGGAACCTGGGCAGTATGCTCGCGGGCGTGCAAACCTTGAATTTCCCCGGCAACGGTTTTGTAGAATTCGACAAAAAATGGGTTGGTTCGACCGCCTCCCTCTGGTAATCTGGGCACTCGAATGGGGTCGTGAAAGGCTCTTGTCCCATCTCCAGCCACCCAAAGCATTGCCGACGCGGGAAGTTGGTAGCCGGGCACATCATCCTCGTCTTTTGCTTCGTGGGCGATTTCTACCAGACCAGCGACTCTCAATCCTTTCAACAAATCCCGTATCACCTTTTGCGTTTCATCCAAGCCGGGCTTTTCCGCGTAATCTTCGAAGGTTGCGGGATCCCTGAGATATTGGCCAAATCCCCCGCGAGATGAGACAAATACATTACCGCGATAGTCCCCTTTGCGTACAGACCGTGGAAACAAAATGGCCGCGTGTTCCATTTGTTCATTTTCGTCGATTGCCCAAGGGTAAGTCAGCCGCTGGTTACTGCGTTGTTGGATGCGTTCCTGCTCGAAGGTGCTGAGATAGCCAACTTTGATCGCCAATTCACGGCGCATATAGTCCAGCAATACTTTGGCGATCTTCATTCGTGTTTCTGGAGTCGCTGTAACCAAGGCTGGATGATAGTTAGCCCATATATCTTTGGTTCGGCATACTTCTTCGAGCCAGGGGTAGTGGATTTCCAATAAACCGCATTGTTCCAGGTTGGGAGATGTCACCCGCCAACCGCGACGCAGGTCGTGATAGAGCCGGTAACCCAGCACGTCCCGAAATGCCTTTTCGGTCTCATTTTTTGCCTGGAAGCGCACTTCGGGATCGCTGGCATACATCTGTAAAGGGAGCTGTAGCGCTCCGAATACCTTTTGGGTTAGCTGGTCATGTGTTACCCCCTCAGTCCCGGTGTCCCGGATAGCCTGGTAGAGTGCAGCGCGCAGCAAGCTAACTTCTATAAAATCGTTGAAATGTCCCGCCTGGAGGGCAGCATCCTGACGGTTATCGGTGAAACTGAGCAATTTACGCGCTTTTTGGGGCAGACTTCCTTCGGCGTGCAGCCCTCGAATGGCCGATAGTCCTAATATCGTCGTGGCCGTGCTGCGCCCTCCAGTTCCCAATGCTGTTAGCTTGGCAAAATCAGAGCGTTGCCGGAAACCATAGGAAACCCCGCAATGGAGACAAAACCGGAATGGAGTAGGGATGAAATGGCAATCCAGCCCATCAGCAGACTCTTTTCCATTGGGCGTCACGCGAACTGGTTGGGGTAGATTTTTTCGCCGCTCGCGGCGGACCCGGATATTCCCCCGGTGTTCCTCGGTCCAGTCGTCTGGCAGCCGTCCCATTTCATCTTCGGCATCCTGAGGCCAGGGATTGTCGAGGCTGAAATATAAGTATCCCGCTTCCCCAAATTGGTCGCTATCCTGAGTGTCCTGAATATTTCGCGGAGTGAAGACGTGCTGCCCGGTTTCCCGATCCTGAAAGTTGAAGACGCTGAAGTATTCTTGTCCACACTCACGGCAAAATGTCAGTGGGAGCAGAACTTTGTCACGATCTCCCGGCACAAA
>JBDRGC010000137.1:0-2899 GCA_043818215.1 Chloroflexota bacterium
GGTTGTCGCCGGTGGAGCAGATTTTGGAGTGAGGTGAAAAATGGAACAGGGAACAGTATTGTATACAAAGGACGGGCGCAAGATCGGGAACGCTATAGTAATGAACGTAGACAATCATCCCGAGTTGGGAATGTTGGTGTCCATTACGACGGACTTTGGAAATGTTGCCACGTTGACCGTGACTGAATCAGCCAGAGGAGGGATTGAGATGGACAAAATCAAGAAAGCCGCCGCAAGGCGCTTTGTGTTACCTGTGGAACAAATCCGGTATTACTCTGAGCTAAACCAGGCTCAACGCGAAACCGCCGCCAGGCATTGGGGTAAAATTCCCCCGTACAGTAACTACATTTACGCAATAAAAACCAGCGGCGGCTTAGTCTGGGATAGATTCAGCGCTTTATCATTTTGCGGCTGAAAAGACAAATGATAACCATAGCCCGCTCCGAAACCTGGCCGCCAGGGCGTCTCTTTGCACCCCAAACAGCCAGACGCACTATCGCCGAGCTGGTGCTGGACAAGAACCTGCTGCCCGGCGACCTGGTTGACATCAACGGCACGACCTGCCGGGTCACGCTGGGGGCAGTCCTGCTTGCGGTTGAGGGGAACGGCCCGCACCTCCGCGCAGTAGATGGGCGCACCGCCCGGCTAGTCAGGGTAACGGAGGATGAAGCGCGGGCGATAGAGTGGTTGGAGTTGCACCAGGTTGAGATTGATGCGTATGTCGCAGAGGCGACGTAAAGGGGAAAAATGACCAGCATAACGCGGAAAAAGGCAGAAGAGCGCGACAGGATTTCGGCCTACTGGGGGCGCTATGCACAGACGCTCCCAATCACAGAACTGCGCGACCTGGTGCTGTGGCTAGTGCGGAAACTGTCGGCGCAGATGACGCTGGGCCAGCTTGAAGAGTGGCGGGGGAAGCTAGGGGAGCGGGGGCTGGACGAGGAAACGCACTTGCCACCCTACTATGTCGCTATTTCGAGTAATGGGCCTGTCGGAATCCATTTTTTAGATACTACTGGATGTTACGCTACCCTGTGTGCTATGGACGGAGATGACCCTGACCCATCAGTAAATCAGAAAATTGTGCCTGTGCCACGCGGCGGAAGAGTTGACTGTAGGCAATGTATCGCAATCTATGATGCTGTCCAGGGATACACCGAGGACGATATTGATCGGGAGAGATGAGAATGGAATGGAACAAGTTTTCTGTTGCATCATTGCCACCAACTGATTTTGTGTTGGTGTACGTCGAGTTCGACGGCCCGGATAATCCCCGGGCAAAGCCTCGGATTTTAAATGAAAAACAATTGGATCGAAGTCGAAGAGGACGGCACTCCATACGATGAGGTATGCGTCCACGGCGTGCATTTTGGCGGCTACAACTGCTGGGTTTGTCATCCAGAAAAACTATCGCCAGCTTTGCAGTCGTGGTTATTTCCTGACGAAATACCGCCCGCCCCGGTCGTGGAGCAGGCAACCTTGCCTCTTGACAAAGGGTGCTTTGACGAAATCGAGCTAGAGGCCGAAGCCGCTGCCCAGCTTCAAGAGGATATTGAGGAGCACAAAGCCGAACAGTTGCGCGGGTTAGGTGACGCCGGGTTGCCTCTTGACAAATTGGTGGCGGGAAGTGCTTGACAAGGTAGAGAAAATCGGTTATAATGTCTTTGTAAGCAACAACGGCGTCTGGCAGCGCCAATGACGGTAAGGTAGACAGCACCCTTTCGTGGTGTTCTGGTCGAGCTAATGCCGTCATAGTTCTGCCAGAACTTAGACCAGACCACCACGAAGCGGTGCTTTTTGTTTTGAAAAGGAGACGACGGTGAGGTGTCCTAATTGTGGAACCATATTGACTTTTGACCCTGGCGAGCCTGGCGATTTTTATGGCCCACCCATTCCTGCCGGCTGGGGCTGTGATAACTGCGGGTATGACCCAGAACTTCCTGGCCTTCCGCTTTCAGGCCCTGATCTTCCTGATTTCCCGCCACCAGATGCCGATATGGGTGACGGGAGATTATCGCCAGAGGATGAATTAAGGAAGGCTGCCCTTAGTGGGGGACAACCTTAGCTCCCCCCTAGCCGGGCACTGGGGAGTTTTTGTTTTGGAAGAATAGGGAGGTAGCAGGATGGGACACGAGACATCAATCGAGCAACGGATAACGGAAGCGGGCAACCGCTGGCCGCATTTGCAGTTCAAGAGAAAGACACGCCAAGAAGCAGGTTCGGCGTGTCCTTTTTGTTCCTTGGCAGATCGTGACGGGTTTTTGATATTTACCAACGGCGGCTACTGGTGCAGAAAGTGCTCTGCCACCGGATGGATTGATGAGAACGACCCGCGCCCGCCCACACAACAGGAGCTACTAGAGGCGCGGGTTAGGGAACTAGAGCGCAGGCAACGGGAGCAGGAGCGCCGCCTAACCGCCCTCGAAGAGATGGCCCGCTGTCAAGACCACCTCCGCTACCACCAAGCCCTTACCGACCAAGCCCTGGACTATTGGTACTCGGAGGGGATGACACAGACCACGATTGATGAGTATACCCTGGGCTACTGTACTCAGTGCCCTACCTACCGCGAAAGCCCAAGCTACACGATCCCCGTCACCGGCTACGGCGGAGAACTGATCAACATTCGTCACCGCCTGGTCAATCCCAACGGGACTGGCAAATACCGCCCCCACCGGGCCGGCCTGGGTTCGGCGCTGTTCAATGCATCAGTGCTCAGAGATCCGCTTCCCCGCGTTATCGTCACCGAGGGAGAGAAAAAGGCCATTATCGCGCAGCAAAGCGGGTTTGACACGGTGGGCATTTGCGGGCAGCGCAACTTTAAGACGGAATGGCTGGGATGGTTCGCACCAGTCCAGTCTATCTATATCGCACTTGATCCAGATGCAAAGGAGAGCGC
>JBDRGC010000138.1:0-2835 GCA_043818215.1 Chloroflexota bacterium
TCCTTCACTCCAAGCGAGCGAACTTATACTACCTGGAGCACTGCCGTGTCATGCAAAAAGATGGCCGCGTACTGTATCTCACCGAAGCCACCAAAGACAATCTTTATTTTAATATTCCCATCGCCAATACCACGGTGATTCTGCTGGGAAATGGAACTTCCATCACTCAGGCCGCGGTGCGCATGCTGGCCCAGGCGGGCGTGCTCATAGGTTTTTTGCGGCGGAGGCGGCACGCCGCTTTACATGGGCAATGATATCGAATGGCTGACCCCGCAGAGCGAATACCGGCCCACAGAATACCTGCAAGGCTGGCTTTCTTTCTGGTTTGATGATGAACAGCGCCTGCAAGCCGCAAAAGAACTGCAACACGCCCGCATCGACTATTTACGACAAGTCTGGCGCAAGGATCGTGAGCTGAAAATGGCGGGTTTTGATGCCGGTGATCCCGCCATTGCGAATGCCCTGGATGCCAATGTAGCCCAAATAGCGACCGCAACAAAAACCACCTATCTGTTAGCCACCGAAGCCCAACTGACCAAACAACTCTATAAAATCGCGGCCCGGCATACCAACATGGCCGACTTTGTCCGTGAACGCGAAGCCACCGACAAGGCCAACGGCTTTCTCAATCACGGCAACTATCGCGCCTATGGTCTTGCTGCCTCAACGCTTTGGGTGTTGGGCATACCCCACGGCTTTGCCGTTATGCACGGAAAAACCCGCCGTGGAGCGCTGGTGTTTGATATTGCCGACCTGGTTAAAGATGCCATCGTCTTACCCTGGGCGTTCATCTGCGCCAAGGAAAACGCCACCCAACAGGAATTTCGCCAACAATGCCTGCAAGCCTTTACCGATCACAAAGCGCTGGATGTCATGTTTAATCAGGTCAAGGCACTGGCCCTACAGGGTAAAGAGCAGAACAAAGAACAGGGCAGGGAGAACAACTTGTTATGATGGTGACTTTCATCTCCCAATGCGAAAAAAACGCCCTCAAGAAAACCCGCCGGGTGCTCGATGCCTTCGCCAACCGCATCGGTGACAATACCTGGCAAACCGTCATTACGGAAGAAGGCCTCAAAACCGTAAAAAAAAATGCTTCGCCAGACCGCCAGCACAAGCACCGCCGTATCCTGCCACTGGATCAGGAGCCGATCCAGAAGCCAGTTTTTATGGGTGGTGGGGAATAAAAGCAAGTTTGATGAGCAGGGTGTAGTGCCGGTGAACTATACAAGCAATCAAATAATAATTGGAGATATTGAAATTATGGCAGACCAAATTTACGCCAACACAAAAGGTCAACGGTTGGATCAGCATTTGTTTGCGGTGGGATATCTTGCTTATAAGATCGCAAAACGATTGGTTCCTCAAGACGATAATTTGGCAAATGCCGTCTTTATAGCAGGATGCTGGCATGATATTGGAAAGATTGATCCTGCTTTTCAGGATTGGTTGAGCAAGATGCCCAAGAAAAAATTTGAAGATGTGCCGGATGATGGGCAACATATTGATAAAAAAACAGGAAAGTTTTCTTGGCAAAAATATCCTCGTCACAATGAAATCTCATTGTTGTTGTTTCATTTGCTGTTTGAACCACAAGACATCAACTCGGATTCACACGCCAGAGTTAAACATGCTGTTTACTGGCACCATGCTAAACCTCTCCGTGACAATAATAACGAAATTAAAAGAATGATAGGGATTTTCAATAAGCTGGAAAATCTGGAACAGAATTATTCAAAATTGACGGCAGCCGTAGTCGCTATCTTAAAATCAATAAAAGATACTGCTGATGAATACTTTGATGAAATGCCAATAGAGATCAACTACTTAAATGTTCCGAAATTTGATAATGTGGAAGATAACCTGGAAGAAGTTAGATTGCCTGAATACAAGCGCTACTCAGTAAAAGAATCTGTCGACAAATATATAAATAATATCCAGCATAATGCGTTAAATAATATTGCCCGATCAGTGCTGATTACTGCTGACCGGTTGGTATCTGAAAAATTCACAGGTGACTCACTCAATGAACATATCAACAATCAAACTTTAAAGGATCTTCTTGACGAGGCATTTCAGAAAGATCGAGGGTTAAAGCAGCATATTCGGCAGTGTCTGGACGGATTTAATCAAAACAACCCGGATATAGACCGAAATAAACAACAGGCCATTGCGGCAAAAGATTTGTCGGACGAGGAAGTCACGATAGGCGTTCTGAAAGGACCTGCGGGATGCGGGAAAACCAAAATTGCACTGGAGTGGGCGCTAAATACTGAAGTGAAAAAGATGTTTTGGGTATGTCCACGGGTTCAGATTTGTGAGGGCTTGTTTAAGGATTTGCAAGGTAAAGAATACCTTCCTAACGCAAAACTTGAAATCTGTACAGGTGAGATCAAGCAAACACTGGATTCTGGAAAACCAGTAGATACCCTGGAGGGTAGTGAGTTCTCCGGAGATATTGTCATCACCACAATTGATCAAATCGTCAATTCTATTACTACCCATCGCAATGTCACTACACTGGTGGATTTCATGAATTCCCATGTGGTGTTTGATGAATATCACGAATACATCAATATGCCGGCATTCAACCTGCTGTTTGCGGAATTGGTAGAGTGCAAAAAATATCAGCAAAATGATGACAAGGCATCGCCAAATACACTGTTGGTATCGGCGACCCCCAATCCTCTATTCATAAAGGATTTCCTGCATCTTTCTGAACGGGACATTATTGGCATAGATAGTTTTAACAACAGCCAGTATCAAATAGATTTCGTGGAATACGATGAAAAAGTTGAAGATAGCAGCAATCCACTATTCCAACAGCAGCCGACC
>JBDRGC010000139.1:0-13743 GCA_043818215.1 Chloroflexota bacterium
TAAAAATTGTTTACTCTTTGGCATTTGCCTTGGTGTGGTCGTTGGGGTGGTGGTTTTGGGGGGCCGGCCCGCCAAAACCCCCACCCCTGCCTCCTTCCACGGCACGAAGTATCCCAGAGACCCAAAACGTGCATTGAAATATGGATGTGCGAAGTGAGAACCGTATGAGAACAATGAAGAAAACTACCTTCGAAAAAGTTACATATATCACCCCAAAAGGTCTGGAAAGACTCGAAGGAGAGTTGAATCATCTGCGAACTGCCAGACGTGGGGAAATCGCCCAATATTTGCAGGAGACAATGGGCGATTCCGAAGAGGCTGAATACCTGCTTGCCATCGAAGAACAGGCTTTTGTGGAAGGGCGTATCCATCAACTCGAAATGCTATTGAACAACTTTCGAGTTATCGAACCGGGCCAGAGCAACAACGGACTGGTAGAAGTCGGCAATACAGTCGTAGTCCGAGAGAACAATGTGGATGCAGAAACCTATACGATTGTGGGTGCTGCGGAAGCAAACCCTGGGGAAGGTCTCATTTCGAACGAGTCACCCCTGGGAAAAGCCCTGCTAGGCAGCAGGGTCGGAGATGATTTGGAAATCAAAGCACCAGCTGGGTTGTTGAAATTCCGGGTGTTGGCGGTGCATTGAGTACTCACCTGCCCTCATTGCAAATCAATCCTGGAACTTGTGCGCCAATTTCCCTCACCCCTGCCTCCTTCAACGGCACGAAGTGTCCCAGATATCTTGTTTTGATCTCATCATAAGACTGCACTGAAAAAACTCTCTTACCGCGGAGAACGCAGAGAGCGCAGAGATTTTTGAAAATTAGTTTTAGGTTTCTGAACTTACCTCTGATTTTGGTATGAATTCATAAACCTGGTTTCAAGTTTTTCTCTGCGTTCTTCGCGTTATCCGCGGTAAAAGAGTTTTTTCAGTGGAGCAATTCCATAATTATTTATACTTCAAAATTATTCATTCGGCAAGAAACACGAAAGCAATACATGGTGTTTCCAGGTAGTCATCATACACGATAAAGGTTGAATAACAAATGCAAACTTACCAACCCACCCGAGTAAACTATATGACCCGCCCGCAGTTGGGCAAAAAACCTCCCTGGAGGATCGCTTTGATTGCCAATCTCATCGATGATTTTGAGCGCAATCCGGGTGATCCCCTTGATGCCGGGGCGGAATTCGACTGCCAGCAAACCATCGAAGCCATTGCAGCTGCCCTGGAGTCGGATGGGCACCATGTCCATCTTGTCCAGGGAGATTATTCGCTACCTGAGGCATTGATGAGCGTGCGCCCGCATATTTGTTTCAATATTGCAGAAGGTATCAGTGGGGATGGCCGCGAAGCTCAGGTGCCTGCACTATGTGAATTATTAAACATTCCCTATACTGGCTCCCAGGTGGTTGCCAACGCCATCTCGCTGAGCAAAACCATGACAAAACGCATTTGGCTGCAACAAGGATTGCCTACCGCACCTTATTATGAGTTTGCCTCACTAAAAGATGTCTCTCACGCCGATTTGTGTTTCCCTTTGTTCGCCAAACCGGCCAGCGAAGGCACCGGCATGGGCGTAGATAGCAAATCGATCATCAATGATCATGATGAACTGATCGCCCGTGTTGATTGGTTGCTAAACTCTTACCGCCAACCGGTATTAGTGGAGGAGTTTCTACCAGGCCGCGAGTTCACCGTGGGGTTTATTGGGAATCAAGGTAATCCTACTTTCCGTCACCGACCAGAATTGTATGATGCCGATGGTTATCACTGGTTCCCGATATTGGAGATCGATACCCTTTCCAGTGTGAGTCCTACCATTTACGGACATGATGCCAAAGTGTTGGACATCGGCACCGAGGGTGCTCCCAATTATATCTGTCCAGCGGATATATCCGAAACCTTGCGTGCCCGGTTGATCGACTTGACTCGTCGGGCAGCGGAGGTCTTGGACGTACGTGATGTGTCCCGTGTCGATTTCCGCATGGGTGCGGATGGTGAACCTTACCTCCTGGAAATAAACACTTTGCCGGGTTTGAACCCACACTTGAGTGATCTCTGTATCATGGCTGCATCAGAAGAAATTTCCCATCAGACCCTGATCACCGAACTCCTTTATCTGGCCGCCGAACGATACCGCCTTGGATCTATAGCTGACATTTCTGCATAAAAATAACAGAAAATCGTTCAATGCTGGGACTCGATCTAAAACCGCCTCAACCAAAGAATCCGATCGGGTATTAAGATTGCGCTCTATCAGGCAAGGTGCAAGCAAATACGAACAATCAAATTTCTGAAAGCTTATTAGTTCGTAACTCAGCCTGCTCAAGTTCGGCAGTTAGCCCCCGTCGCACCCGGCGGGTATCCCCAAGGGTACGCTACGCGGGGCTACGCACGGGATGCTCCGCGAAAACTGCAGTAACGAAGAGCGCAAAGCCGGCCTGAGCCTGCACAGAGCCGCTGTGTTGAGCCTGTCCAAGCCTTGTCGAAGTGTCGGCTGAACCAGTCCACACTTCGACAAGCTCGGTGCAAGCTCAGGTGTATTTTGTGCATTTCGTTGCTGTGACTTTCGCGCAGCATCCCCAACGTGGGGCAGTCGCCCCGACGTGGGCTGAGTAGTTACAACGGAAAACCGGGCGGCTGATAAACAGCCGCCTTTTGATTGCCAGATGGAAATGAATTTTCGGCTATAATGGTTGCAGGGTTTATGCTTGCGAGTTCTTAATTTGAGGTGGCGTCATGCAAGATATCTGGAATATGTCAGCGGAAGAATCTCATCTCTACTGGGCTTTATCAAAGGATGATGCCTTGGCACGCGTGGACAGTTCAGAGCAAGGCTTAACGGACGAAAACGCCTGGCAACGTCTGGATGAAGTAGGTCATAACCTGCTGATTACCAAAGAGAAAATCACGCCACTCAAAATTTTTCTCAGCCAGTTCAAAAGCCCGATTGTTCTGATCCTGTTATTTGCCACCGCGGTTTCGATGTTTGTCCAGGAATGGGTTGACGCGATCATCATCCTGGCGATCGTGCTAGGCAGCGCCCTGTTGAGTTTCTATCAGGAATACAACGCCAGCAATGCCGTGGCAAAACTGAAAGCCCAGGTTTCTTTGAAATCCATGGTGTTGCGCGATGGACAAAAGGCAGAAATCCCCGCAGAGGAGATCGTTCCCGGTGACATCGTGTTGCTCTCGGCTGGCAGCCTGATCCCGGCTGATGGTATTCTGCTGGAAGCACAGGATTTCTTCGTCAACCAGGCCGTGCTGACCGGCGAAACCTTTCCGGTCGAGAAAAAGATTGACGCAGTGGCTGCCGATGCCAGTCTGGCGGAGCGCACCAACTGCGTCTTCATGGGCACCAATGTGCGCTCCGGCAGTGCCAAAGCCCTCATCGTCGAGACCGGGGAGCGCACCGCCTTCGGGCAGATCGCCGATTCACTCAACCTGCGCCCCCCAGAAACTGAATTCGAGCGCGGCGTGCGCCATTTTGGGCTGCTGCTGGCCGAGATGATGCTGGTGATGGTGGTGCTGGTCTTCGCTTTCAATGTCTACTTTCACAAACCTGTCCTGGATTCGCTGCTCTTCTCGATTGCCCTGGCCGTCGGCCTGACACCCCAACTGCTCCCGGCTATCATCGGCGTCAATTTATCCAAAGGCTCCCAGTCCATGGCCAAAGCTGGGGTGATCGTGCGCAAGCTCAATGCCATCGAAAACTTCGGCAGCATGGACGTGCTCTGCACCGATAAAACCGGCACCTTGACCCTGAGTGTGGTTAAGCTGGACGATGCCCTCGACTCACAGGGGGAGAAATCCGAGCGGGTATTCCGGCTGGCCTACTTGAATGCCGCCCTGCAAACCGGCCTATCCAACCCCTTGGACGAAGCCATCACCGCCCAGGGCGATCCGGGCATTAGCGGGCTGACCAAACTGGCCGAGATTCCCTACGATTTCATTCGCAAGCGTTTAACAGTGGTAGTTGAGGAGAACGGCCAAAAACAGATGATCACCAAAGGAGCGTTGGATAATGTGCTGGCGGTTTGCAGCCAGATTCGACGGGGGGAGGCGATTGCAACGCTGGACGCCGATCAACTGCAAGGTCTTCGGGCACGTTTCGCCGATTGGAGCGGACAGGGTTTTCGCGTGTTGGGCGTTGCCTCCAGGTCACTAATGGAGGCCTGCGCGTGTACGCCAGCTGATGAACAGGGGATGATCTTCGAGGGGTTCCTGCTCTTTTTCGATCCACCTAAACCTGGGGTGGCAGAAACCATCACCCAATTGGCCGAATTGGGCGTTGACCTGAAGATCATCACCGGCGATAATAAACTGGTCGCCATCCACACCGCCGAAACCATTGGCATGCAACTGACGGGTGTGCTGACCGGCGCGGAGTTGAACAATCTGCGGGATGAGGCCTTGTGGCACGTTGTTGAAAACACCAACCTGTTCGCCGAAGTCGATCCAAACCAGAAGGAACGCATCATCACCGCTTTGCAAAAACGCGGCCATGTGGTCGGCTACATGGGCGATGGTATCAACGATGCCCCCTCCCTGCATAGCGCCGACGTGGGCATCTCGGTCGATTCAGCCGTGGATGTGGCCAAAGAAGCCGCCGATTTCGTCCTGCTCCAGCAAGATTTAGACGTTTTACGCCAGGGAGTTTTGCTGGGGCGCACAACCTTCGCCAACACAATGAAATATGTTTTTGTGACCACCAGCGCCAACTTCGGCAATATGTTCAGCATGGCGGGCGCTTCGATGTTCATCCCCTTTTTGCCGCTGCTGCCCTTCCAGGTGTTGCTGACCAACTTCCTGACCGATTTCCCTGCCATGACCATCGCCACCGACAGCGTTGACCAGGAGATGATCGAGAAACCTCACCGCTGGGATATCGCCTTTATCCGCAAGTTCATGATGACTTTTGGGCTGGTCAGTTCGGCTTTTGATTATCTGACATTTGGGTTGCTCTTACTGGTGTTTAAGGTCTCTCAGGATACCTTCCGCACAGGCTGGTTCTTCGAGTCGGTGATGACTGAGTTGTTGATTATGCTGGTCATCCGTACCCAGCGGCCTTTCTTCCAGAGCAAACCTGGCAAGGGCTTGTTCTATTCGACCCTGGCGGTCGCCCTGATCACACTAACGCTACCCTTCATCCCAGGACTGAACACGTTGTTGGGATTCACGCCCTTGCCCTGGAGTTTGATTCTGGCCCTGATCAGCATCACGGGGGTGTATATTTTAATGAATGAAGCAGCCAAGCGATTTTTTTACCGACAGGTCAATCTATGAAATCGGATCTAACTGTGACTTCAAAATCATCTCTTCCTATCGTTCAGGTTGGACGCTATGTAGTGCCCCTGATTGTCTTGGGGCTGGCCGTTCATCTATTGATACCGCAGCTTACTTCGCTGGAACACTCCATGCAGGTAATCCGGCAGATGGCTCTGTGGGCGGTGGCGCTGGCCGTCAGCGCCCAGACATTGAGTTATCTGGGTAGCGGTTATTTGCTGCAGGCCATAGTTCGCCTTTCGGATCGCGGCCTCTCGACGATTAGGGCGACGATGATTGTTCTGGCTGCGGCCAGTCTGGGGATGGTGGCGGGTGGGATGGTTGGCAATGCCGCGGCAACTTATCGTTGGGTTCAGAAAGCGGGGGCAAAATCAGAGGCTGCTGGGCTGGCAGGAACAATCCCCGGATTTTTCAATAGCAGCGTCCTGGTCTTATTATCCCTGGTCGGGTTGGTCCACTTATTGATTGTTCACCAATTGATGCCTTTGCAAGCCCTGAGTTTTACCGTGATCTTACTGTTTTTAAGTGCCTTGATCGGCCTGCTGATTTGGGGATTCCATCATCGAGCAGGATTAGCGCAAATTGCTCATCGTCTGGGTGCTGGTTGGGCCAGATTGCGGCGCCAGGATTATTTCCCACAAAACACCGAAACCTGGCTGGCCGGTTTATTTCACGCCTGGGATCTAATGATAAAAGGTGGTTGGCGCGGCCCGGCTTTAGGAGCAGTTCTCAATGTCTTGTTTGATATGCTGACCTTGTATTTCCTCTTTATCGCTGCCGGACACCCTGTCAGCCCTGGCATATTGTTAACGGGATATGGATTACCGTTGTTATTGGGACGGATGGCTTTTGTTATCCCTGGCGGAGTGGGAGTAATCGAGGGAACGATGGTGGCACTGTATGATAGTTTGGGGATTCCCGATCCGGTGACAGTCGTAGTGGTACTTGCCTATCGCATTCTCTCATTCTGGTTGCCACTACTCCTGGGGTTCCCATTAGTCGGTATTTTGCAGCGTAAAACCGAAAATTGATTGCCTGTAGATTTTATTGGAAGGGAAACCACTTTGAGTCGACTTAAACATCTCATCATCGGCCCCCCGTTACCAACCCAGCAGTTCATCCATGAGCGTTTGAACAAAATCCGCGCCCTGGCAACCTTTTCGCCGGACGCGCTTTCATCGATTGCTTATGCCAACCAGGAGATCTTTTTAGGATTGGTTGTAGCCGGAAGCGCCGGTCTCTCTCTGGCCTGGCCGATTGGGGTGGCGATCACGGTTCTGTTGACTATCGTGGCGCTCTCCTATTATCAAACCATCGCAGGCTATCCTTCCGGCGGTGGTTCGTATGTCGTTGCCCGTGAGAATCTGGGCACACTACCTGGGTTAGTGGCCGGAGCCGCATTGTTGATCGACTATATTCTAACCGCGGCAGTCAGCCTGACAGCCGGGGTGGAGGCGATTGCCTCGGCATTCCCGGCCCTGTGGACTCACAGGATAGCCTTATCGCTGGGCTTGTTGGTATTGATCACCCTCCTCAATCTGCGCGGCCTGCGGGAAACCGGAACCTTTATGTCGATCCCGGTTTATCTGTTCTTATTCACTTTTATACCCATGTTGGTGTATGGTTTTATCCGGGCGATGATCGATGGGCCAGGGTCATTTGCTAATACCGCGCCTTCTGCCACAGTGCCGCTAACTGCCTTTTTGGTGCTGCGCGCTTTTTCGGCAGGCTGCACTGCCCTGACGGGCATCGAAGCCGTCAGTAACGGGGTGCCTGCATTTCACCCACCCCAGGCAAAGAATGCCCAAAAGACTCTGATTGCCATGGCAGTCTTGATGGGTTTGCTCTTTGTGGGCAGCATCGGGCTGACGCAGTACCTGGCTGTGGTTGCCGGGCCAGGCGAAACTATCCTCTCGTCGCTAACGCGACGACTGTTGGGAGGTGGAACAAGCTATCTGGTCATCCAGATAGCTACTATGCTGATCCTGGCAGTAGCCGCCAACACCGGGTTTGCCGGTTTTCCCCGTCTGGCCGCGCTGCTGGCAAAAGACGAATTTCTGCCTCACCAGTTCACCGGCTTGGGAGATCGATTGGTGTTGGCGAATGGGATCATTTTCCTCTCGAGCCTTACGGGTGTGCTGATTATTGCATTCAAGGGCAACACCCATTCGCTGATTCCTTTATTTGCCGTTGGCGCCTTTCTAGCTTTCACTCTCTCACAAACCGGGATGGTTATGCACTGGTGCAAAGAGCGTGGTCAACACTGGCAGATCAAAGCCCTGCTTAACGGGCTGGGTGCCCTGGTGACTGGGATAACCACCTTGATTGTAGGCGTCAGCAAGTTCAGACAAGGTGCCTGGCTGATCACTGTCTTGATCCCTGTTTTGGTGATCCTTTTCTACCGGATTCGCTGTCACTACCAGGATGTTGCCGAACAACTCACAATGAGCACAATTGGCAAGATCGATAGAACTCGCGCCCATCTCAGAGTTGTAATCCCCATCAGCGGGGTGCATCGTGGTGTGTCCGATGCGATCAATTACGCCCAATCCATTTCCAAAAATGTGACCGCGGTTTACATCGAACTGGAACCGGGGAGCGGGGATAAAATCATCGAAAAATGGAACCACTGGTGGCCGAAAGTCCCATTAGTGATTCTGCCCTCGCCTTACCGCTCTATTGTTGGCCCGCTGCTAGATTACCTGGATCAGACCGATGAGGCCCACGGCGATGGTCAGCTTGCAACTGTGATCCTGCCAGAATTCATTCCATCGAAATGGTGGCATAGCCTGCTCCATAATCAGACGGCCTGGTTGATCAAGGCGGCTTTACTCTACCGGAGGCGGCACTTCGGTTATCAGCGCGCTATAATCGATGTGCCCTATCACCTGGAGAGGTAATTTGTGGATTACAACGAGCTATATTACGCACAATGGAGGTTTCAGTGACAGATTTCTTCGCCGGTTTACTCAACGAGCCACTAATTTCGAGGCTATCATTTACAAAAGTAACAAGGACTGATGGCAAAGTAGCTATCGCCACAACCACATTACAGCTTGTCGATCTGCCGGTTGTCAAACTTGACATCTCAAATAGGAGTACACAGCCATGAAACGATTTTTCCACAAACCCGGTTCGGTTGGGCATGCCCCAGGCACATTGGTAACGACCGAGAAAGCAGACCGGCAGCCCTTGAAGCTAACCGTTTTCGAATATGGCCCGGAGATGCCCGTGAACGAGCGGCAGGCCCAAACGGTTTCCGAATGCATCCCGTTCAATCCGCAAACCCCGGTGACCTGGCTCAATGTGGGTGGCAGCCACCAGGTGGAAATCCTCGAAGAAATAGGCAGCCGCCTCGATATTCATCCATTGGTAATGGAGGATATCCTCGATACCAGCCAGCGGCCAAAAATGGAAGATTTCGACCGCTTTCTTTTCATCGAGCTGAATATGCTCTCCTGGGATGAGAACCAGCTACAAATCGAGTCGCAACAGGTCAGCCTGATTTTGGGGGAAAATTATGTGGTCACTTTTCAGGAACGCGAAAAGGATGTCTTCGATCCGATTAGAAAACGCATTCGAGAAGACAAGAGCCGCCTGACCAAACAAGGGGCAGATTACCTGGCCTACTCTTTGATCGATGCCATTGTGGATCATTATTTCGTCGTGCTGGAAAATCTGGGGGAGCAGATCGAATTTCTGGAGGAAGAACTGATCACCGATCCCGATCCCGGAACCCTGCAAGCCACCCATGAATTGAAGCGCGAGCTGATCTTCCTGCGAAAATCGGTCTGGCCATTACGGGAGGTGATCAGCGCGCTGGAGAGAGGTGAATCTCCGCTATTCCAGGAGACATCCCTGATCTACCTGAGGGATGTCTACGACCACACCATCCAGATCATCGATACCGTCGAAACCTTCCGGGATATGGCATCCGGGATGCTGGATATTTACCTCTCCAGCGTCAGCAACCGCATGAATGAGGTCATGAAAGTGCTAACGGTTATTGCAACCGTTTTCATGCCCCTTTCTTTTATCGTCGGCTTGTACGGCATGAATTTTCGTTACATGCCCGAATTGCAATGGAAGTGGGGATATTTTGGTGTTTGGGGTGTGGTTATCAGCGTGGTGGCGGGGATGCTGGCCTATTTCCGCCGGAAGAAGTGGTTTTAGAGGATGTCTGAATATCTCGATCAAATCCTCTGGGTGGATGAAACTATCCGCATATTGATTTACTTCGCATCCGCCTGGCTGCTCGCTTTTCTTTTGAAGCGATTGGTACGACGCGCAATGAGACTTGGGCAGCTGGCACCAAGGGGTCGCAAACCCAGCCCTGAACGGCAAAAAACCCTCCAAAGCCTGGTTTCCAGTGCGATCAACCTGATCGTTTTCATCATCGCCGCCTTGGCAAGTTTGGGATTGTTCATCCAATCGGACACTTTGGTCTGGATGGTGGGCTTGTTCAGTGCGGCCTTTGGCCTCGGCGCTCGCCCCCTGATCAGCGATTATCTGGCCGGCCTGAGTTTCATCTTCGAAGATACCTTTGCAGTCGGGGAGAAGATCGAACTCCCTGGCCCTCCGGTTATGGAAGGGGTGGTTGAAGCCATAAATTTGCGGACGACCTTATTGCGGTCGCCTACTGGCGAATTGTACGTCGTTCCCAACGGCGAAATTCGCACAGTGCGAAATTTCAGCCGGGGTAAGTTTTCGATCGCCAATATCACCCTAAAAATCTCAGCCTCGGATTTGGGAAACACTATCGCCATTCTGGAAGCCTTGGGAGAAGAGGCCGTTCTCTTGCTCCCCAACCTGATCGAGCCTTGGCAAGTCATCAGTCCAGAGGGGATGATTGGACAATACACAGAATTAACCCTGGTCGCTAAGGCCCGGTTTGCTAAGGCGGCAGACATGCGGCCGCGGCTCCTAAACCTCGCCCAGGAGAGAATGGCTGAAGCTGGTATTGCGCTGGCAGCCTGAGGAGGTCTTATGATCCACTCGATTTTGATCCTACCGGTATGGATTTGTAAATGCGACAACGGGCCAGGATGTAAATTGGGAGGCTGTACCGATGAAAACGAAAAATCAATCTAAAATGGCCCAAGAGATTATGCTTTATATCATCCTGCTATCCGGATTTGGATGGCTGGTCTACACTTACCAGGTCCTCCTTGGCCCCTTGGTCATTTCCGGTTTAATCGCTTATCTTCTCTATCCAGGTGTAACCTGGCTTTCTGATCGCACCCGGATCGACCGGCAAAGGGTAGTCCCCTTTGTTTATCTCATCTTTTTGGGTTTTCTGGTTTGGGCAATTGTCTTCCTGGTTCCCATTATCGCCAGCCAGGCCAGCTTGCTTACCGGGCAGTTGGCTAAATTACCAGATCAGGTTGAAATCCTGCAAACCAACCTGGAAGGTTTACTGGGTTTCAAGTTGCCACTCGAGTCGTTTATCGAAGAATTCGAAACGGACATGACTCAACTGCTAAAACCAGAACGGGTTTTTCGCGTTCTCCAGGGAGCTTCTACGAATATTGTTTGGGTGATCATTATATTCATCACCAGTTTTCACCTGTTGCGAGATTGGCCACGCCTACGAGAATGGTTGTTTGGATTGTCGCCAGAAAACCTTGAATCAGACCTCCGCCGCCTGCACCAGGAGATCAAGACCGTATGGCATGCTTACCTGCGCGGCCAGTTGTTGATTATGTCCATTCTGGGGATACTATCTGGGATCGGAGCGGCTGTGATCGGACTCCCTGGAGCATTGATTCTCGGTTTCCTGGCTGGGGCACTAGCTCTGATCCCCAGCTTAGGCCCAGCTACGGCCACCGCTATCGCCGCGGTCGTGGCCTGGACTCAGGGATCGACGTATTTAGATCTTTCTAACCTGGCTGTCACCTTGATGGTGGTGGCCATCTTTCAAGTCATCCAGTTGATCGAAGGCTTCTGGCTAACCCCCCGGATCGTGGGCCGCCGCTTGAATTTGCATCCCGGGCTGATATTGGTTGCCGTTGTTGGCACCCTCTTCACGTTGGGTGCCTTGATGGCCTTGATTATTGCCCCATTATTAGGCTCACTTGATCTTGTTTTCCGCTACGCTCGACGCAAACGGGTTGGTCTTGATCCCTGGCCGGTTGAGGAAACACATCGAGCGGCTGATGCTGTAGAAGAGTGCCTGGATGATGAATGAGATGTCCCTGCCCAAATCCCCAGTATTTTGCTTTTGGTTTATCACAATGCCTATCGCAGAAAACTCGTAGCGCTATTGTCGGGCAAATACAAAGTCATTATTGGAACTGTTGCGGGTCCGTTATCTCAGCCTTTTCATTCGTGCATCGTTGATGGTCAGATATTGAGTAATTACTCAGCCGTGTCATACCGCAAGGGTACACCTGTCCCGGTGTCTAGGGATACCCGTTGGTATTGCGAAGCGGCGTTTTTCCGCTGACACTTGCACCGCACTGCGTTTGGTGCAGCGCAGGTGAGCAATCCCCGAGACCTTGACGGAGACTGCTTCGGGGAAAAAACGCCCCTCGCACATAGAGTCCCCTTCAGGGGAGTGACACTTTTGGGGGAGGCTGAGTAGTTACGATATTGACATCGTTTGAGCAACAAATCCTGGCCCGTAAAGGAGAAGATACGCCTTTTTTGCCCATCTCGTTGGTCGCCGCACGGGAAGACTTACCCAAACTTGCGGGGTATATCAAGTACGCCGTCGATGAAATCCTGTTGACACCCATTGATGACCTGATCCTTCTGGATTTTTCCCAGATATTTTATAACTCATGATCTCAACGGGCAATATAACCCTTTTTTATGCCGTTAGTAGTACGCCACGAGAGTGGAGCATGACGGGCACTCTCGTGCCTTACAACAAACCTAGTTTGGCGTTGATGGTGCCAACAAAGGCTGCCGCCCTTCGAGGCGCGTCGCCGAAGTAGAGGCTGGCATCCATGAGGGCGCGCAGTTCGTGCTCGGGGAGATAGCGCAGTATTTCAGGGTCATGGGCAATCAACCCGGCGAGGGGGTTGGGGTCGCCTGTGCGGATGGCATCCCAGGCGGCAAGAGAGTGCTGGCGCAATCGGGCGTGCATTTCCTGGCGGTCGGCGCCGGCTTTGCCGAGGGCCATGAGCACTCGCTCGGTGGCGGCGAAGGGGCCGTAAATCGCCAGGTTACGTATCATGGCAGATTCATCGACAACCAGGCCCACAACGATATCTTTGGTTATGTGCAGCAGCTCGTCGGCGATGAGGAAGGCTTCGGGCAAGATGGTACGGCGGTTGGCACTGTCGTCGAGGGTGCGTTCGAGCAAGGAGTGGGCGGCGTTATCCCAGGCCGTGCGCGGGAACTGGGCCAGCAGACGGGCCAGGGAATTGATTTTCTCAGCCCGTATGGGGTTGCGTTTGAAAGGCATGGCCGATGAACCAACCTGCTGACTGCCAAAGGGTTCGGCCAACTCTCCAATGGGCGGGGATTGCAGGATACGCAGGTCGAAGGCGAATTTGTAGAGGGAGGCTCCCAACCCGGCGAGGGCTGTCAGGATGCGGTAATCCTGCTTGCGGGGGTAGGTTTGGGTGGTGACGGGATAAAAGGGGAGCTCGAGTATTTTAGAAAGCAGGGCCTCGAATTTGGGCAGGTTCTCCAAATCTAGCAGTTCGGCGTAGGATGCGCTGGTGCCGACCGCTCCCTTGAAGCCTTTGCCGCGTAGTTCGGAGCGGACACGAGCCAGGTTTTCCCAATCGGCGAGCAGGTCTTGGGCGTATTGGGCCAGACGGTAACCCAGGGTGGAGGGTTCGGCAGGCTGCAAGTGAGTGAAGGCCATTAGCGGGGTGGCGGCATAGCGGTCGATTTTTCGGGCCAGGATTCCTAACAGGTCACGAAGGCAGTCCACAACTAAGTCCAAGGATTCCCGAATCTGGAGGGCGGTGGCGTTATCTTTCACATCCACCGAAGTGGCCCCCAGGTGAATGATGCCTCCGCCCACAGGGCATTGTCCGGCAAAGGTTTTGACTTCGGCCATCAAATCGTGATGGATGTGGGATTCTATTTCGAGGGCGCGGGGCATATCCACCTGGTCTGCGTGGGCGCGCAGGTCGGCTACCTGGGCAGACTTGACGAGGCCGAACTCGAGTTGAACTTCAGCCAGGGCAACCCAGATACGCCGCCACAGCCGCCGCTTATGCGCTTCGCTCCAGATGCGGCGCATTTCGGGTGAACTATAGCGCCAGGTGTATGGGGAGAGATAGGTTTCGAAATCTGTCATAATTATGCTCGAAAAATAGAGGGTAGAGGGTAGAGGGTAGAGTTATAAAATCGCGCTACAAAATATGGTGGTGGTTAGAAGGTAAGTGATGACCAAATCACAAAATGCTCTAGCCGCCGTCCTCGGCGGCGGGGTGGGGTGGGGGTTTTTTGGGGGCGGGGCCCCCCAACACCCCACCACTACCACAGCAAA
>JBDRGC010000140.1:0-2890 GCA_043818215.1 Chloroflexota bacterium
CCCGCACCTGGGTGGGGAGATCGTTATCTCAGCCCTGGATAATGAACAATATCTGCCCTCTGTCGCTTACAATTGGAAGCATGATGAATATCTGGTTGTATGGCATAACACATGGGGTGGGAACAGAGATATTTACGCCCAGCGCATAACCGGGCAAGGGGAACTATTAAGCTGGTTTGCCGTTGGCCCCACTGCGCCACTGAATCCATACCCCAATGATCGCGCTCAACCTTCGGTAGCGTATGATCCGGTCAATGACCGCTATCTGGTCGTATGGGCGTACGATACGCCGGGCGATGGCAGTAATTGGGATATTCATGGCGTCTTTGTCAATTGGGATGGCCCCATTCAAGGATTGCACCAATTAAATATCAGCGATTGGCCTACACAACAATGGACACCCAAGGTGGCTTACGCCAGAGCTGAAGAAGAGTTTATGATTGTTTGGTGGACAGACCATCCCTCGGTTCCTGGCTATATCAGCGGTCGCAGGATGACCGCTTCTGATGGAACTTTTCCATCTTCAGGCAGTGATTTTACGATTAGCCATCCATCGGAAGTTCGGGTCAATCCAGAGATATCCTACAATCTGGCACGCAATGAATACCTGGTTGTTTACGATAACATGCAGGATGTTTTCGGCACACGCTTTACCGGAACGGGTATTCCGTTGGCTGGCGGCGAATTCGGTATCGCCGGCTGGCCGGGCGCGGAAACACAGCCGTCTGTGGCTGCTTGCCGGGAAACTGACCAATATCTGGTGGCCTGGCAAAACGATCAACCTGACATCTACGCTCGATTTATTAAAGGCGATGGCTCTCTTGATGGCGGCCCTCTCAATTTGGAATCCACTAGTGTTGCTGGGATTCAATCTCAGGTCGCTTGCAACTCGGCGGGGAACCAATTCTTGGTGGTCTGGCAACAGCAATTTAGCAGCGCTACAGGTCCGTACGGAATTTGGGGCCAATTTGTGAATACTGACAAGACATTAGGAGCAGATTTTGGCATCATGACTCCTACAAGCGGCGTTACGGCCGAATTCACTACACCCGTTGTTGCTGGAGGCAATGTCAACTATTTGACGGTCTGGGAACATGATCGCGCCGGTACTGCATTTCAGGATATTCATGGTCGGCTTATCACCCCATACACGGTGTTTCTCCCGCTGATGCTGCGCAACCATCAATAGTTGGGACAACACCAGACGAGCCAAAGCTTGCCCTGGCGTAGACAATTGGAGACGAAGTGCGGCTAAGTTATAGTAGGAGGGGCGGTCGCCCGCCCCTCCCCTACTTCAGAAGCGGATGTGACCCTTTCGGTGTCATTTTTACTTTCCGCTACCCGATGAACTGGATGACGGGGAGGAAGCGGGAAAGTGCAGAGATAAGGGTGATAGTGCGCATGGGAACTATCACGTGGTTGGGCGGCTTTCTTCCATACCACATTGCTATTGACCTCGCATTGATAACAACCTCGTCTTCGCGATGAAACTAGTAACCTCTTCGACTCACTGGAGGTGGATATGTTTCTTGAGGTCAAAGAGAATATTATATAGGTAGAGTTATCCTGTCTGAAAACAGTGTAGTCTTGGAGGTGAATATGAATGATCATACTGTACAGCTCCCCCCAGGGGGGAGTCAGCAGCGCTTCTTGGGCAAAGATTCCCACAAAATGGCGATACTGGTTCTGCTCATTCTGCTTTGCGTAGGGGCAACCTACTATTATCATTTCATTCTTGGCAGTGAGGTGGTCTTCTCTCATCTTTTCTACCTGCCCATTGCCCTGGCCGGCTTCTGGTGGGAAAGGCGCGGCGTTTGGGTAGCCGTTTTCCTCGCAGTTCTTTTGTCGGTCTCTCACCTCCTCTCGCGCCTGTACGCTACATACGAGGAAGGCCTTTTCCGCGCTGTGATGTTCGTGGCCGTTGGGCTGACGGTGGGCACCCTCAGGGAGCAAGCCCTGCGTTGGGAGAAGAACCTGCGGGAGACACGCGACTACCTGGACAGTCTGATCCGTTATGCCAATGCGCCCATCATCGTCTGGGACTCGCAGGGGAGGATCACCCGCTTCAACGCCGCCTTCGAGCACTTTACGGGTTACACAGCTAGCGAGGTCATCGGCCAGGAATTTCAGGTACTCTTTCCTGAGGTAAGCCGGGACGAATCGTCGAGCGAGATCGCCCACACCCTGAGCGGTGAACACTGGGATTCAGTCGAGATCCCTATCCTTTGCCAGGATGGAGAAAGACGGCTGGCACTCTGGAACTCGGCCAACATCTATGCCGGGGACGGCACGACCCTTTTAGCTACCATCGCCCAGGGGCAGGACATCACCGAGCGCAAAGCTGCCAAAGATGCCCTGGCTGCATCCAAGGCTTACACCGAATCCATTATCCAGAACTTTTTAGATACCCTCATCGTGGTTGACACGCAAGCAAAAATACAGACTGTGAACCCGGCAACCTGTCGCCTGTTAAGCTACGCAGAAGAAGAACTCAAGGGGCAGTCTGTAAGAATGCTTTTTGCAGAAGAAGAAGAAGAAGAAGAAGAAGTCAAACGGGTGTTCCAATTTTTCCGGGAGCCTGAAAAGGCAAAAACCCCTCACCCGCAAGATACCATCCGCAACCGCGAGCTCACTTACAAAACCAAAGATGGGCGGCTTATTCCAATGTCGTTTAACGCCAGTATGCTCACGGATGAGGCTGGCCATGTCACCGGCGTGGTAGCGGGTGCAAAGGATATCACCGATATAAAGCAGGCGGAAGAAGCAAAAAGAATAATCGAAGTGAAGTTTAGGAATGTTATCGAGAATATCTTTAAATTTGTACCAGAAGGGTTGCTGGTTCTTACGGACAAATTGAATGTGTTCAGGCGCAATAAAGCGTTCGAAGACC
>JBDRGC010000141.1:0-6362 GCA_043818215.1 Chloroflexota bacterium
GCAGGAAGAAGCCGCCCGCATCATGGACGAGATCATCACGCCAATTCCGGTTGATATGAGGGAAAAGATCAAGGTAGAAATCCCAAAGTAGAATCAGAACTGCACGCAGTTGCTCGCCAATTGCTCGCAAAAACAAAAACCTGCCATTACGGCAGGTCTCAGACCCCTATATGTGGGGGGTATCTAGTCAGGAACCCCCGTATATATAGCGCCCCCGGCAGGACTCGAACCTGCAACAACCGGATTAGAAGTCCGGTGCTCTATCCATTGAGCTACGGGGGCAATTTAACCTACTGGCACTCTGGGCAAGGGCGGATCCCCTTATACACTCTCCCCCCCGAAATTGTTCGTAAGATTGTCCTGGGATGGTGGTTGAGATTCTCAGCTAACTCAGTTGGTGTCATTTGAACGTTTCCGTTGGCTAAGAAGATGCGGAAGATCGCCTCAGTTAGTGCTGTGCGGGCTGTGATGAAATCATCGGTCTTGGCACAATGGCTTATCAAAATATGTTGCAGGCCATCGACGCGCTGTACTTCGGCTGTTTCAGGGTCGACCCAGTCCGCTTTTTCGTCATCTTCGAAATCGAAAAAGGCTTGTTGGTGTTCTGGGCACAGACAAGCGCGCAAATGAACGCGCCAGGTGCGGTCGTTTTGATGCCACCAATCAAAATCAATGTGGAAGGGTGTATTCAATGTTGGTCTGACCAGACTGTAACGTTTAACTTCTGTCACCGCAGAACTCCTTAAATAGAGGGCAGAGGATAGAGGGTAGAGGGCAGAGGGCTATTTTCATTCTTGGTGGTGAACGAAGTTCATGACAATTTCTCAAAAAAGAGGGATTGAGATGATACGTTGCTATAGATGTTAAGATAATGTTTTTGACTCCACTTACCCAGATGTCATACCGCAAGGGTATACCCGTTGGTATTGCGAACCGACGCTTTTCGGTGAAGCAATCTCCTTCTCGCCAAGGATGAGATTGCTTCAGCGGTAAAGCTGCTTCGCACACTTGTCCCTTTGGGAATGACAGGCTGAGTCAAAATCTTTCTCTGAAAGTCTATATTATCTACTTGCCTGCCGAATCGTCAAAGTGGAAGTAAAGATCGCCAACATGCACAAACCACGGACGGGAGGCCAATAAAGCCATGATAGGGGCTGGAGGGCAACGGCGCACTAGATTGATAGCTGCATACAACTCGCTGGCGTGGACATGACCTTGAGGGTTCAACTTGGCCAGTTCTCGTATGATGTCAGCTACCACACGCTCGAACGGAGGCTGTTTCTTGCTCCGTTGTTTCCAAACATCTTTCAAGGCGTCAAGATCGGGTGTCATGATTGCCATGTGCTCATCATAAGCAGCTGCGACCACCTGCTTGAGCATGGCAAATACCACACCACCATCAGAACCAATCAAAACGGTGCGAATCCAGTCGCGGCGGGAACGTTGAGTATCTGCTTTTATGATTACTTCACCTGGGTTTTTGCTACGTTGTACACGCACGATGCTGCCAGGCATCAGCTTGCGCTCTCGATACCACTTATCCAGGCCAAAGACGTAACCGCCTTCCTGCACAACCCAACCGGGAAATTTCTCGCCAGTATTACCATCTACAAGGGTGAAAAGGATACGCGGCGATTCGTAAGATGTGGGGAAGAATGGCCGCACACGAGGGGTTAGCGGTAGTGTACCTGCCATTAAATGGGGTAAGAGCAAAAGGATAAGCACATCGTTCTTGCTGGTAACTGTGCTTTCCAATGGGGAGAGTTCATCATCCAGGCTGCGTTCCAGTTCGAGCATTTCCTGGGTCAGCAAATCACGGTCATAGTCGATCTCTTTGTAACGTAGAGACAATGGGGTTTCGCGAACTCCATCAGGCTCTAAGCGCTGCAAATACCATAAAACCTCACCCGACGGGCCAACTTCATCGAATCGAACGTCTTCCTGCAAAGTCAAATCCAGCGAAAACTCTACCAGTTTTGGGTTCTCATTGGACAGAAGATCGAGCTGCTCCAGCAAAGCCGTAGTAGGCAAAGGTCCGCCGCTGGCCATATCCAGCACTGCTTCGGCCAGATTCAAATGCCCGGCATGAATATCGACCAACAGGGCACGCGGGAACCAACGCCCGGCAATGTACACAAAATCGGGATTGGCCTGCAAACCAGATGCCAACCGCTCGACCAGATGTTTGCCAGAGGACGCTAACACAACCTGCGGATCAGGAATATCATCCTCCGCTGCCTCAGGGGGAGTATTCAATTTATGCTCTTTTAATCCGGTAGCAAACTCTCGCTCTTCGCCATCATCTAGCTGCACCTTGATGATATCAAAGTGTCCCAAGTCAGGGTTCCACCCAGAACGCGTCTCCAGAACCTCCCCTGCACGCCAACCTAGAGCCGGGAAAACCAGTTTTTGCTCCACTGAGTAGTTTTCTTTGGGAAGATAAATTTCGCCCCCCGCGAGACGTTGCTGTTCAATCGCTCGAATCTCTCGCTGGATACGTTCTTCCACCAACACAGAAATCAATTCATCAGGAGTGAGGGGTGTCTCGACCTCCAATAGATGATTGTAAATAAACTCTATATCTTCTTCCTGGAGTTCGAACTCATCCCAGTATTTTTCTTGAAACGAAAATGAAACCACTACCATAGAAGCCTCAACTTACAATTTAGGGTTTATAGGGCTTCGCGTGGAAAAGGGGGGCGGGTACGCTTGCTAAAACCCTTAGTCCCAGATGTTCACCGCACGAAATCCCAAAGAACCAACAACTATTTGCGTTTTTGCCCAGCTGATATTATACTCTACCCTGAAATTGCTACAAGCATTATTTTGAGTAAACCGTAAAAGTGTCGGTGACTAGCTGCTAGTTTGGGCCATAACTGCTCCGACACCGTCCACAGCGGGTTTGTTAGCCCCAGTCGCGCCGGGGACGGCGCTGTGAGCGAGGCTGCCCGACCCTTTTGCGGTATATCCGATTTATATGGGCTCTCTGAGATATTGTGGGGTGCAGTACACGGACATCGTCCCGGTACGGCGTAAATCCCAAGAAAAATCCGTAAAATCTGCATAATCCGTGTACAAAATGAGTTTTACCACATAAAACATCAAAGAGCCTTTATTTGTTGAGAAGTGGTCATGAACTTCGTTCACCACCTGGAAAGAAGATAGCCTTCTGCCCTCTATCCTCTGCCCTCTATTTTCAGAGCAGATATATACTCTTCTCCCAAAGAAGGAAAGGCAGGTATAAAATGAATGTACAACAATGGGTACTAATCGCCAAATCGCCCGGAGAACTACAAGCCGAGTTGTTACGCGGTTTACTCGAGGCTCAAGGGATTCCAGTCCGGCTTGTGTTCGAAGGAGCAGGACGAGCTTACGGAATCATGATCGGGCCATTGGGCGAGGTAGAAATCATGGTATCTGAGAGCAATGCCCAAGATGCCAAAAACGTACTGGCACGGTATGAGGCCGGAGAGTTCGAAGAACCCGAGGGGGAGGAATTTTAGGGAAACTCTTGCTCCAACCATTGGAGAGGGTCTACCTGCACGCTGCCCACGATCACTTCCCAATGCAAGTGTGGGCCGGTGACGCGCCCGGTTTCTCCCACCAGTCCTATCAACTGGCCTGTTTCCACGCGGTCGCCAACATCGACTAATATCTCCGATTGGTGGGCATAGGCAGTATACACTCCCCAGCCATGATCGATCACCGTGGCGTTTCCACGAACCATAAGCGGGCCAGCAAAAACGACAAGTCCAGGCACCGGAGCGTAGATATCCACTCCTGTACTTCCGCAGAAATCTAATCCGGTGTGGAAGTAATAATAACCACTGTCGTTATAAGAGCGGCGGTTCCCAAACAAAGAGGGGAAACAATCACTCAGATAATCGGGAACAGGGCTTTGGAAAATCCCATCCCAACTTTTTTCTGCCGTAACCGGCTTTACAAGTGAGGACCATTGCTCGTCTTCAGGTTGGGTGTTCTCTAAGTCCATTGTCTCCGAGTTGACCACCAGAGGCGGATCATAGGGGTAGTTCCCATTTTGGACATAAACGCTCTGCGAAAAACGCAAAGGCGTGCCATCAGCCAACTCCCCATTCACAGTCAGAGGATACAGCCCGGGGGCCAGCATTGCGTGGATGCCTTGCAAGGCTATGTAGGCGCCATCGACAGTGTGGAAGAAGTTCAAATCTCGGTCGTGGAAACGTCCGTGCAAAGAAGCCCCTTCTGGCATGTCGAGCTTAAGAACCAGGGTTTGCCCTTGAGTTAAAGGGGATGATATTTCAATGGCAGATACCGCTTCGGGCAACGCGCCTGGGCCATCATCGTCGGCAAGCCCGGATAGGTAGAGCGTGTCCCCAGGGAGGACATTACTCGACCCCGGAAGTTGATTCTCCGCCAGAATCGCCCACGGGTTCACTCCTCGGGTGATCGCCAATTCTAACAGGGATTGACCGGCCCGCAGGGTGGCGCGCCCACTCCCCAATTCCAGATCGCCCTCTCCCTGGTCGGGAATTATCAATGTTGACCCCGCGTATACTTCTTCGGGGCTGGTGTAATGATTCAAGCGCGCCATCAAATCCACAGGAATCTGGTAACGCCGGCTCAAACTTTGCAGGTTCTCGCCGTAGGGAACGGTCTGAGTGACCAGAACCCCTTGCAGCCCCTCTAGCCCTGGGATGACCAGGTGCGCGCCGATAGCTAATTGGTTGGGGTCTGCAATGCCATTCTTGCTGACCAGTGCATCTATCGAGACGCCGAAGCGCTGCGAAATGCTCCACAGCGTGTCTCCGGCCTGCGTAATATAGACCGGCCCATCCGGCTGATCTTCTTGAGCCTGGGCGTACCCGAAAGGCCAGAGTAAGATCAGGATAAATGCCAGTTTAACCCACGTATGTTTCTTCAAAACGTAAACGATCTCCTATTTGAAACTCCGGCAGCCTCTCCGCGGAGGCTTCAAGAACATACATAGCCGGTTTTTGAGGCATATAAAATGGGCGCCAACGGCGTGCCAGTCGAACATCGACAATTTCATGGTCTGCGTTCACCCACGCCACCGTCAAATCTATCCACACAAACAGCATGTGAATGGCGGCATCCATACGGTTTTCCCGCTTTTGAACCAACAACAACCCATCATTTGGAGCAAGCCGGCGGCGGAATGTCAGTCCCCGCAAGCGGCACACAAACGAGGCGCAATGACGCACCCGGAGCGGGGATGGCAGAGAGCGAGTCAGATTGTGGATAATTACAGAGCGCATGAATTTATAGCATTATTTGGGGACGGTTTAGCCGACGAATTCGCCGTCTGATACACAAAACCCGTTGGAAACGGGTTGTGATCATTGTTAGTGCAAGTTTAGTGCGTTTCAACGCACTTGGTGTAGCAGACGATGGTTTCAACCATCGGGCTTAGTTTCAACCATCGGGCCTGATTTCAACCATCGGGCCTGGTTTCAACCATCGGGCCTGGTTTCAACCATCGGCCAACACTTTTTCGATGCTGTTGACCAACTCCTGCGGGCTAAAAGGTTTGGATATATAATCGTTGACCTTGGCAATATGCAAGCCAAGCACTCTGTCGATATTTTGAGCTTTGGCCGTCACCACAATGACGGGGATATGATGGGTAGTCTCATCTGCCCGAATTTGTTGATATACATCCCAGCCATCAATATCCGGCATCATCAAATCAAGGAGAACCAAATCTGGTATCTCTGCGCGCACAATATCAAGGCCTTCTTGACCTCCAGCCGCGCCGGTAACCTGATAGCCCTTGCGGGCGAGGATCAGTTTGACCAGATCTATCATTTCTGGCTCGTCTTCGATATAGACAATATGCTTGCCGGGTGTGTCCATGCCATCCTCCTGACCTGATAATTTATACTTGACCCAAGTTTACCACAAGTGGCTGTCCCTTGCCACGCCTCCCGCCCTGGACTATAATCTTCTGGCGATGTGAAGCGTGACGCAGTCCCCGAAGCGTAGCGGAGTGGGAAGCGTGCCGAAATCCCCGAAGTGTAGCGGAGGGGGAAACGTGCTGAAATCCCCGAAGTGTAGCGAAGGGGGAAACGCTAAATTAGAATGTGAGGCCAAGACTAATGATCGATGTAAATGAACTCCGAAAAGGCGTGACCTTCGAACTGGACAACAATCTCTTCAAGGTGTTAGAGTATTCACACCACAAACCCGGGCGCGGCAAAGCTACCATCCGCGTAAAGGCGCGCAATCTGCGCACCGGCGCCACCATCGATAAATCTTTCAACTCTAGCGACCGCGTGCAAGATGTCCGGCTAGACCACCACAATGTACAGTACCTGTACACCGATGGTGAACTGTACCATTTCATGGATATGGAAACTTAT
>JBDRGC010000142.1:0-2701 GCA_043818215.1 Chloroflexota bacterium
AACGACGAGGGTGGAATCAACGGAAGAAAAGTGACGTTTTTGAGCTACGATGATGCGTATTCACCGCCAAAGGCCTTGGAGCAGACGCGAAAACTTGTTGAGCAAGACGGCGTATTGGCGATTTTTGCTACGGGCGCCACATCCGTTAATGCCGCCATCCAGCCATACTTGAACGATCGCAAGGTGCCGCACTTGTTCATAACTTCGGGTGGTGGCCGTTTTGCTGACCCCAAGAACTATCCCTGGACGATCGGTTGGCAGCCTACTTTCGAAATAGAAGGGCGAGCTTATACCAAGCACGCACTCAGTACAAAACCGAACGCAAAGATCGGAATTCTTCGTCAAAATGACGATTTTGGCAAGGAATTCCTGAAGGGCATTGAGAGCGTCATTAAGGAAACCGGAAAGGGTGAAATCGTTGATGTAACATATGAGCCTACTGATCCAACTGTCGACACCCAGATCATTAAGTTAAAATCCGCCGGCGCTGACGTATTTTTCAACGTAACGACTCCCAAGTTTACCGTTCAAGCGATTAAAAAGGCTGCTGATATTGGCTGGCGACCCATGCATTTCATTTATTCAGGGTCGGGTTCCGTATCGCAGGTATTCAAGCCCGCGGGCTTTGATAATTCGGTCGGAATCATGACGGGGGCTTGGCTTCGTGACCCCAGTGATCCAGCTCAGCAGCAGACTGAGCAATATAAGGAATATGCCGCGTGGGTGAAAAAATATCTCCCTGAGGGTCGGCCGGATGACCTTTTTATCCTGTGGGTCTACTGCCAGACGCAAACGATGGAATACGTTCTCCACCAAGCTGGAAATGACTTGTCTCGCGAGAATTTGCTGAAGCAGGCCACTAGCATCCGTGGTTTAAAGCCGCGGATGATGCTTCCGAAAA
This sequence comes from Chloroflexota bacterium, assembly GCA_043818215.1. Lineage (GTDB taxonomy): Bacteria > Chloroflexota > Anaerolineae > Anaerolineales > UBA11858 > JBDRGC01. The sequence continues at coordinate 902 of JBDRGC010000142.1, forward strand.
TCGAGATCGAAACTTCCCCAACCGACTACCGGCCGATCGAGAGCATACAGATGCAGCGATTTGATGGTGCCAAGTGGGAGCTTTTCGGAGGAATCGTGAAAGGTAGGTGAGTTGTCGGGTGGAAGCTGAGCCTGTGCTAGAGATAACTAAGCTGACGGTTTGTTTTGGGGGCCTAGTCGCACTCGACTCTGTGAGTTTCAAATTGGAGGCCGGTGAGTTTTGTGGGGTAATAGGCCCGAACGGCGCGGGGAAGACCACGCTGTTCAACGCTATTTCCCGGCTCGTACCGGTGCGGTCGGGCGACATCAAGGTTGGCGGCCGGTCCCTAGCAGCTACGAAGCCTAGTGATGTGGTGCGACTGGGGATAGCGAGAACATTTCAGCTTGTTGGGATTTTCCCCAGCCTTACGGTTGAAGATAACATCGCAGTCGGCGCTTTGGCCCAGCATAAGATTCCCGTGATACCTGAAATTCTGCGGATGAAAGCTGCGGCAGGACCCCGCGCCAGACTCGTTCAACGAACTCGAGAGATTGCTGAGCTTTGTGGGCTTGGCGGGCATAGTAACCGGCTTGCGGGGACCCTGCCGCTCGGCATGCAGAAGAGGACTGAGTTGGCACGAGCGCTTGCAACTGCTCCAGAAATCTTGCTCCTCGATGAGCCGGCCAGCGGTTTAAGCCATCGCGAGATCGATGAATTTCTTGATTTGCTCGTGAACATCAAAAAATCACTAGGACTCACCATTATCATGATAGAGCATCACCTAGGCCTCGTTATGCGAGCATCGGATCACATTATTGTCCTAAACTTTGGCCGGAAGATCGCTGAGGGAACAGCGGCCGAGGTTCGCAAACATCCGGAGGTCGTTTCGGCTTACATTGGCGCGGGTGCATGATGGGAGACTATCTGGATATCCGGATCGACGCTGCGGGATATGGAAGCTATCCGGTGCTGAGAAATGTAGAAATTGGCGTCCGATCGGGCGAGTCAGTGACGATTTTGGGGGCGAACGGTGCCGGTAAGTCGACTCTGGTGCGCGCGGTTTCGGGCCTGATCAGATTCAACGGATCTGTATTGCTGAATGATGAGGAACTGTCCGGCCTCCGACCGGATGTGATCGTCCAAAGGGGTATCATACAGGTGCCTGAGGGGCGGGGGACCATCGGGTCGCTAACGGTTTACGAGAACTTGATGGTTGGCGCGTATCGGCGCAAAGGACGCGCCTTGGTGAACCGGGACGTTGATTGGGTCTACAGTCTCTTTCCAATATTGCGGGAGCGACGGCACCAGCAGGCCGGCTCCCTCTCCGGAGGGGAGCAACAGATGCTTGCGATCGGTCGCGCGTTGATGGGGGCGCCAAAAATGTTCATCCTTGATGAACCGTCCTTCGGCCTCGCACCCCTCGTCGTTCGGGACATTTTCGATACTCTTCGCTTCATCAAGCTTAAGCGAACGCTTGGAATCCTTCTGGTGGAGCAAAATGCAATGGTGGCGCTATCGATCTCCGATTTCGGGCATGTACTCGAAGAGGGTACCACTCGCATCTCGGGCACTGGGGCCGAGTTGCTGAAAAGTGAGACTGTCATCAACGCCTATATGGACGGCGAACTAGGCGGAGCCAAGTAATGGAAGGACTTTATCTTCAGATCTTGGCTGGGGTTTCATCAGGCGGCGTATACGCCTGCCTCGCGGTTGCGATGGTTATCATATACCGATCGACCAACCACATCAATTTCGCGCAAGGTGAAATGGCAATGCTGTCTGCCTATTTATGCTGGGTGCTTCTCAGTGCTGGTTTCAACT
>JBDRGC010000143.1:0-3865 GCA_043818215.1 Chloroflexota bacterium
AGCCTCGATGATCGCTTCCTCCGGCACACGGTTTTGGTATCCCTCTACAATTGCTTCGATGCTCTCACCCGCTGCTAACCGGTCAAGCGTTCCTGCGATTTCAATCCGCGTATATTTGAACGTGGGACGTTCCTGACAAACTCCGATGGCGCGCACAACATGCTCCCCAAGTGAAGCATATTGGTAGGGTTCTCCACGAACGATCTCTGTTATCAGCTTGGGCATTTTCCATCATCCTGGTTGGTAATGCACTCTTTGTCCATTTAGACTACTACAAGTCTAATCGAAAAACCAACCCCCGGCAAACTCTCAAACCAACAACAGGCCCCGGATGTGGATTTTACATCCGGGGTCTGCAATTTTATTACCCGAAGGGCATAGTCAGGAGACCAGCCCCAGCGGGGAGGAGACCGGTCCCAGCGGGTGGGGCGAGGCTGCTATTGGGGTGTGTTATAATCCTGGCAAGAGACAAGTTCCCAAATACAGCTTGTAAACGATCCAGAATGAGGTAAAACAATGGCGGTAGAAGTGACCTTGACCCTCCCCAACCAACTGTACCATCGGGTCGAAAAGCTGGCCCAGGCGAGCGATTGGGACGTGAGCGCTTATTTAGATTCCTTGCTTGTGAAAGCAGTGGAACGAACCATCGCCAGAGATGAGTCTGTCGCAGAAGTGATTTGGGCGGAGCCAGACGAAGCCGTGGAGCGGGAAAAAGCCACCTATATTGCCATGCACCCCGCGTTGCTGGAGAAGTATTGGGGAATGCACGTGGCGATTCGTGGCGGGGAATTGGTAGATTACGATGATGACGGTGCAACTCTCAGTGAACGAATTTACGAGCAATATCCTGATGAATTTGTCTGGATATCACAAGTGAAAGAGGAACCTATCGAAACGCTTGTTTTTCGTTCTCCCCGTTTTATAAGTAACGACGAATGATCTACACCTACGAGTATGACAGCAGTGTATATCCGGCGCTACCGGTGATTGAAGTCAAGGTAAGCGCTTTTGGACAAAGCGGCGAGAAGATGACGTTGCGCGCCGTAGTTGATTCTGGCGCAGATAGCACAATGCTCCCGCTGCGCTACCTCAAAAAGATAAAATCTCGGAAAGTGGGGCAAGCAAACCTACGAGGGATTACGGGAATTCGCTGCCCCGTTGACATTTACGAAGTAGTCATACAACTGGGGCCATACGATATTCCGAAATTGCGCGTGATAGCCGACCGGCACAACCAGGAGATGATCCTGGGGCGGGACGCTCTGAATCAGATGATCGTCACGCTAAATGGTCTGGCCAGTGTGGTGGAAATCTCATAGATTCGTTCCAACCCAAGATTCGTTGTACTACCCAAAAAAATCAAAACAGGCCCCGGATGTGGATTTCACATCCGGGGCCTGTAATTTTATCACCCAATGGCTACCCAGTCGGGCCTGCCCTGCGAAGTCCCCCGAAGGGGGGCGCAGTCTGTTAACGGTAATTTGTAAGTGAGGTGGATACATCACCGCAATCATTTACAATTTATAATTCACCATTTACCATTTACAATTAGGTTTGGGCGTATACAGAAGTTGGGGGAGCATAGTAAAGCAACCACGGATTACACGGATTACACGGATTGCACAGACACCGTGCCGGTACGGCGTAAAAGGCATTAAAAATCAGTGACATCGGTGACATCGTGCCCGAAGGGTAAATCCGTGGTTATGTAGGTCTGGAACGTCTCTCCCCTCCAAATAATAGATGCACCCCGTGCTATCTTGCTCTCTCGACCAGCAAGATAGCACGGATGCCGGAATGCGCAGATAAGTATCCGCCCAAACCAACAACAGGCCCCGGATGTGGATTTCACATCCGGGGCCTGCAATTTTGTTACCCGAAGGGGGAAGGGAGTGGGGAGCACAGTCGAAGTGATACCGGCCCCAGCGGAAGGAAGAAAATCATATCAGGCCGCAACGGCCAGGGCTGCTTCCGCAGGGATACTCGGCGTGGGCATCCACGGAACATAAACCAGCACATCTAAATACCACCACCAATGCGATTTTGGCGATTGGGCGTGAACGCGCCACTTGGTTATGTCTGCAACGGCGGCAATCGCCTCGTAAAACTGATGCGCCTGATTCAAAAAAACTCTATCGGCCTCGGACAATCGTGTACGTTGCTCGTTGGTCAAATCATTCTGGCGATTTGCAAGATTGCTTCTCGTTAGCAGCATATCCAAGTGTTCCATACCGCTGACATTCGGATACCGAACATCCGTTTCGTAAGCCAAGAGCCATTTTTCCAATTCATTCACGCTAACACCTCACTTAACGATCCCAAAGGCTCGAAATCAGGCCAACTCAAATAAGCCCTGGGATTCTCGACCACGTATGCACTCTCCATAAAACCATCCATAGATAACATGACGAGCCAATAATCGCCATCTATCACTGTTGCAACACTTGGGTATGCCCGTCTTTTGTACCAGTACACGTAAACTGCCGCATTCGGAGCAGACAGTACAGTCCGAATAATATCATTGTAATCAACAAGCGTTGCAGCTGGCGGCAAATGGCGGCGCGCTTTACGCTTTTTCAAGTGCCGGGTTGCGCTCCCTGGCTTCCATTTCACATCAGCGCGCATTTGCCTAATCACAGCAGCAACTTGGACCCGAGACAATTTGGTATCAGACATGTCCTTATTCTATCATAACCGAGGATGCCTGTACGGATTAGGGATATAACGAATCGGGGAAGGGGCTGGATCGCTGAATCACCGAAAAAAAACTGAGTGCGCTGAGAGTTTATTCTCAGCGCACTCAGCGGTTTCCCCTACCTTTGCGCATCCTATGTGGTAAGCCCGTGCGTTGGCTGGTCTTCGCAGAACGCCCCGCGTTCCTTCGAACACATTATGAAAAAACACATCCCCCTCCGCATAGACCTCAAAGACCCTGGCAACCTGGCAGCGGATGATAGCGGATTAGCGGATTTGTCCTCGCAGCCTTCTGCTACTCCGTTAAAGCACATCTAGTCCATCAATTCCGGCGAACCGTGTTCTTCCGTGGCCATCCCCCCCGCAGCGTTATCAATCAAAGACCCTTCGGGTTTCCGAAACCCGAAGGGTCTTTTTATAATCCAAAGGTGTCATTTCCAAATTGCCGGGGAAGGACCTGGCAACTGGGCAGAGGAACTGGTCAGCGGATGGCCGCTGGATATCCCGCACCAGATTCGTTGTCATATTGGACCCTAGTCCTCGCCCAACTCAAAAGCAGGCCCCATAACGAGCTAAAACTCAAGTATTTTCACATCTCTTGTATCGTATGAATAATAGCTCACTGCCCGGCTGGTGACTCGGATGATTTTTCCCATTCGCTTCGACTTTGTGTTGAATTCCGGATGGCGGAACAATCCTCGCAAGATGTGAGGTATCTCACCTGCTCGTGAGTCTGATAGTGTGAAGCAAATTACGCAGTAACGGCTGCTTATGAGTACCTTTCGCCAGAAGTCTCGTGTATTGATAGTTACAAAAGTTGGCTGGTTTTGCTGCCTTAACAATCGTGGAACCGCGTTATCTTTGATGACCGTATTGGGGCGTAAGTCGGTAATGAAATGCACTGGTCCGCGATACCATTTGGATATCTTCCCATCCAAATCTCGACCTAATAATTGCTCGTCCAGCACGATCATTACGCTGGTTCTAGCTGTGGCAGGGATTCGGCGAATTGTACCGTCGCCAGTTGCATAGCCTCGATGATCGCTTCCTCCGGCACACGGTTTTGGTATCCCTCTACAATTGCTTCGATGCTCTCACCCGCTGCTAACCGGTCAAGCGTTCCTGCGATTTCAATCCGCGTATATTTGAACGTGGGACGTTCCTGACAAAC
>JBDRGC010000144.1:0-2126 GCA_043818215.1 Chloroflexota bacterium
GCGGGACTTGGAAGCGGTTGTAGCGCGCTGCAACGCGCAGCAGTTCACTGCGCCGGACGGTCGCCCGCTGCAGTTTGGTATCTGCCTGACGCCTGGCTATGTCTAGATATTCAGTTATTAAAGTTCAAGTCGGAGTCCCTGTTGATATCTTGCTCTTTGCCGGTATGGACAAAGATTTGCAGGCTGGACGGTTGTATGCCGCTATCCAGTCCGTCTTTGAAGTTTGTGGAACTCCCATACCAACTCAATTGGATCAAATCCCAATCGGGTGGAGACCAAAGTTCAATCAATACACCAAAAACCTTGGTTTACCTTTCTCCCAGTTTGATGAGGCAGTTCAGGCTGCTCAAAGCTTCATCCATCCTGTGCTTAGCGGGACATGTAGTGGAACCTGGGATCCAAAAAGCTGGAAATGGAAAAGCAGCTAGGTAATCAATTACTACACTTCTGACAAGATATGCATAGGTTCGGTTATCCTATATTGAACACTCAAAAAGGAAATTCTTTTTGACATCTCTTTGCATTATTTGATGCCAACCTGAACGCTACAGTAGCAGAGGAATAAGTTTGACATCAATCACGGGTGTCATAGAATATCTCAATCCTCATAATGGTAGGGCTAATTACCTGTTGGGGCAACGGTTCTTTAGAAGCCATAGTTTGGGCGCATATATCTACCGCTGGTGGTGCGGTAGAGAAGATAAATTTGAACAAGAAAATTTACCGCGATACCGCCCTCACAACCCCAGCCTCCTCCGTTTAGCCTTCTTAGTATCAGCAACCATAGGCGTTGAAACAGCCTTGCTGATACTCTGCGGAGTGAGTAACTCGGAGAGCAGCCCTCGGCGATTGGGCGGCAAAAGAGCTTTCAAGGCCTCGACAGTGTTTTCCTGCCAGCCATCGGGCGAGGCATAATCTTCGGGATGGGCCGCGATGACCTCCCGGATGAAGGCATTTGTCTTGCTATGATCGGTGCTGTCGATAGGCTGTACTTTCACCAGGGTAGGCGGCTGCCAGCGGCCACTTTCACGGGCGCGCAGCCAGGCGTGTAACGTAGGCAAATCCAGAGTCATATCGCCGTAGCGCACACTGGAACTCAAGGTTGCCCTGATCAAGTCTGCATCTTCCGGGTCGGGGGAAAAGAAGGCTTGCGTGGACGTATTGGCCAGCAAAGCCTGCACCACGGATTCAAAACCTTCCACCCGCCGCATCATCGAAAGGGACTGCACCAACACGAACATGCGCGCCCCGAACTTAGCCCCTTCGGAGAGCATGGCTTCCAGCCGCATCCCGCCGCCAATCTCTTGAGCTTCGTCTATTATGAAGTAAAAGGGAATCGGGTTATACATGGTTGTACGCCGAAAGGCGGCATCGAAGACATTGTAGACCACGCCAGCGGTGAGTTTGGCCCCCTCGCGTCCCATTTCGCCGGATGGCAAGCGCATCACGACCCAGGCTTTTTCCTTCACCCAGCGCTCCATATCGACAAAGCTATTCTGGTGCATGGACGCAAACAACCAGGGAGAGAGTTCCAGGGCCATAGCTTTGGACAAAACAGGGCTGATAACCTCTGTCACCCAGCCCTGGCTCCAATTGCCGTATTTCTCAGATAATTGCCCCAGCAAAGCATTCAGCGCCAATGTTCCCATCCGATCCACCGGATCGAGATAAGCCATCATGCGATGCCGCCAGTCGGGATCGAAGGCTGCGAAGACGACATGCAAGAAACCCATGCGTTCGTCGGGATTGTGCATGTTATGGGTGTGCGCCAGGCGGAAAAGGCCCAACAACGCGGCCTGCATACGCGGCCCCCAGTAATCATCCCAGATACGTTGGCCGATTTGGACGATGGCGTTACCTGCCCAGGTGAATTCGGGGATAGCCAACAAATTAACCGGGACGACTTCGGGCTGATCCGGGGTGATAATGCGGAGTCGCTTGATGCCTTCCGCTCGAAGGGCTGGGGGCGGGTTGTCGATGGCCTGAAGAAACGCATCGGCCCGACTGACAAGGGGATCGACCAGAAAGATACCAGGAGCATCTTCGCCGCGCTGGATCAATTGCTTGAGCAAGACGTTCACAAAAGATGATTTGCCGGTACGGCTGCCACCCACGGCCAGACCATG
>JBDRGC010000145.1:0-17558 GCA_043818215.1 Chloroflexota bacterium
GCGAGTCGGCGAGTCAGCGAGTCGGCGAGTCATCGGTCGCCGGTCGTCGGTCATCGGTCATCGGTCGGCTGCTAAAGCATGTTGCAGCACACCCCGAACCTGTTTTAACAGGTTTCTCGTAGCAGCATCGAACACCTGCACTTGCGTTTAGGTGCAAGTGTTCATTCGATGTCGGTCAGCGGTCGGTGGTCGGCAGTCAGCGGTCGGCGGTCAGTGGTCGACGGTCGACCGTCGCCAAGTACAGAGGTAAAAACATGAGCGAACACATCTCCCCCAATTTAGGTCTCGACCTGGTGCGCGTCACCGAGGCTGCCGCCCTGGCTGCCGGACGATGGATGGGCTTGGGCAGGCCCAATGAAGCACACCATTTTGCAGCCAGAGCGATGGCTAAAGTTTTAAATACTCTAGACATAGATGGATATATTGTGGTTGGCGAAGAAGGCAAATTGGGGCTTCACTCCCCGCTAGATAGTGGACTGAAAGTGGGTACTGGCAACGGACTGCCCATGGACGTGGTGGCAGACCCCATTGACGGAACCAAGCTGCTGGCCCTGGGACGCCCAGATGCAATTGCCGTCGCAGGTTTAGCGCCGCGGGGTGCAATGTGGCAGCCATCCCCGGCAGTGTACATGGAAAAAATCATTGTAGATTATCAGGTTGCAGATGCCTTGGTGCTCGAATGTATGGATGCCCCTGCCCCCTGGACATTGGCGCTGGTGGCGCGTGTCAAAAAGAAAAAAGTAAGCGATCTGGTCGTGTTTATCCTCGACCGCCCCCGCCACAAAGACCTTATCGACGAAATCCGAGCTGCCGGAGCCAGAATTATATTGCGTGAACAAGGCGACATCGCCGGCGCCCTGATGGTTGCCGTCAACGACGTTAATGTAGATATTCTAATGGGGGTTGGGGGGGTTTCGGAAGGCGTGATGTCAGCTTGCGCAGTCAAATCCCTGGGTGGCGCCATGTTAGGACGACTGGCCCCACAAAGCGATGCAGAGCGCGCCGCGGTAGAAGCCGCGGGGTTGGATACTCGCCAAATCCTGACCTGTGATGAATTAGTTTCGGGGGAAGATATTTATTTCGCTGCCACCGGCATCACCGATGGCGTGCTGCTTTCCGGCCTGCGCTACCACGGTAATATGGCAGAAACCGAGTCAATGGTGATCCGCTGCAAAACCGGCACCCGGCGGATCATCCACGCCGAGCATTTGGTGGGGGAGGAGTGAGGCGTGAAATGTGAAACGGGAGGAGTGATGCGTAGCAAGTGGCGTCTTTATTACTCGCCATCCGCCATCCGCCACCCGCTACTCGCCACTCGCCACTCACTCATCCTCACCACTTTCCCCTCTACTCTGGCCTCATCCGCCGCGAAAGCCATCAGGTGGCTTTCCAAAGATTGGCGGGCTGTGGTCAGGTGCGACGTCAGGTGCGACGCACTTCGAAAGTGCGTCGCACCTGACGGCGCACCTTCTTTCCACAGAGCTTGCACAAAACTGTCCATTAATCTCTCGTCACCGCCGCCGTGACCTGATTTGTTGAGCGCGCTGGTATCGTAGCGTGTGCGGCGGTCGCTGTGATGCTTGTCAACTTCGATCCACGAACCGCCGTGACCGAAATGAGCTTGCAGCGTGGCGTGCGAGCCTTCGATGCGGGTGGTGCGCCCCTCCAAATGGGAATGCCCGTGCATACTCAGCGTGACCGAGACGCCGCTCTCGAATTGCATTGCAACCACTTGATGATCTACCACATCATTGTCGCAGCGGTAGACACAGCGACCGTAGGGGCCATCTTTTAGGGCCGCCAGCAAATTCTCACGGGTGGGGTCACTGGCAACCACAGAGACAGGCCATTCCTTGTAATCGCTCATCTGCCGCAGGGATGGGATGGCTGCGCTCAACGCTTTCACCAGCCCGGGGGCACGTTGCTGGGTTTTGGCCGCGCACCGGGGGAAGCCTTTTGCCGTCTCCGCGAAGCCGCGCCACAGGGGCAGCAAATCTACGTAAATGAAGGGGGCATAATAAGGGCAGGTATCCGCGGCGGGGCAGCCATCCAGACAATACTGCGGGGCACCATCCGGGGCGTTTTCGGGGCGGTAATGCAGCAAACCCCCCACACTGCTCAAATGCTCGCAGCGGCTATCCAGCAGCCAGATCAGAATATCGAGATCGTGGCAACATTTGGCGAGAATCATCGGGGCGCTCTCGGCACGATTGCGCCAGTTGCCACGCACGAAGCTGTGCGCCATGTGCCACCAGGAGACGTTTTCGCGGTGAGACACGTTCACGATTTGACCGAGGATGCCTGATTGGATGATCTCACGCATCTTTTCGAAGTGAGGCGTGAAACGTAAAACGTGACAGATATGAAGTTGGCGCCCGGTTGCTTCGGCGGTGGCGACCAGTTGGCGGCACTCATTGGCGGTTGGCGCCATGGGCTTTTCCAGCAATACATCATATCCGGCGCGTAGGGCGGATAGGGCCGGCGCGGTGTGCTGCTGATCCTGAGTGCAGACCAAAGCGGCCTGTCCCATTGTCGGACGGTCGAGCAGATGTTCCCAGGTTTCGAATTGGTTTTCGGGGGGAATCCCATGTTGAGCAGCAAAGCGCCCCCGCCGCCCGGGGTTAGGCTCGGCGACGGCCACGAACTGGATTTGATCGGAATGGCGCAGGGCGTAGGCCCCGTAAACGTCAGCGCCGCGCTGGCCTGCACCGATGAGGATGGCTTGGATGATTTCACTCATTTATACTCTCCAACAATTAGGACACGGATTTATAAGATTTTACCCAAAGGGCAGGCTGTCGCGGATACAAACGGGCGTATACAGAAGTTGGGGGAGTATAGTAAAGCACCTGTTTCACGGATTGCACAGATAAAAGGTATTAAAAATCAGTGAAATCGGTGAAATCCGTGGTTATGTAGGTCTGGAACGCCGCTCCCCCCCCAACTAATAGATGCGCCCATATCACTATCCTCAAGAATCAATGACATAATCTCATCTGAATTTGTTAAAGTTCCTTTACCGGCTTTTCTAAAATCAATAAAGGTTTCTTTCATATTAACTGTCACTCCGTTTTTATCGGTAAAAGTTTCAGGAATACACTTAAAATATACTTGATCCGGTATAACTATTTCATATTCTTTATCAGCTACCAATATTGTCATCTTGTCATCCGACCACTCACCAACCACTCCTCTAACTTGAGCTTTATCTGAAAATACACTTTCTGTTTCCTGATTCTTCCCTAAAGGTGCAATGTATTTTGATGGATCATAAGACTTTCTATCCGGCAACTCCCTACTTGGAATAAACTGCTTTTCTGAACTTACCGGCTTCTCGAATTCTTGTCTTTGCAAAAATAATCTATACCCTAAATACCCAATTACCCCCACTAATAAAAACATCAATATCAAAACACCACTTAACTGCTTTTTACTCATTAAACCAATATATCATCAAAACTACCTATTTCACAACCAATATTTATATAATTAATCTTTAGTCATTACCCCTATGTAAGATAGATATAATCCATCATCAACGACCCACTCTCTCTGTAAAATAAATTTTTCAAAATCAATCCAATTACTATGAATACGGTTATTACTAGGACCATATACATTAGGTGGCCCGAGTTTATCTGGATTATCCGTAAAATACTCTACATAACTACCAGATTGACCTATCAATTTCTCCATATTGTCAGGAATAACCCAATTTTCACACCACGCCCCATCTTTTAAAAATCTAAAAATTATTTGAGGAAAAACTGGGTTACCAACATTCTCTTGAACCCATTCTTCTAAATCACTCTGAGAATGAATCTTAATCTGATCTCGATTCTCATATAGTTGATCCACCAACACAGACAATTCCCAAGCCCCACTTATTTCATTAGACAACATAGCACTAGTAACAAAACCTTTTTCTGGATGCAGTAACAAAACCTGATAAGTCCAACCTTCACCCATATTACTAGATAGTTGGACTTTATCTGCACCTAACATTATAAACTGCTTTTGCCAACCAAGTGGAATTGCCTCAATATCTAAACCAGAATATGCAACTTTCGATGTATATAAAGGATTATTATCAATAAAATCCTTGGCCGCTTCTTCCAAGCTGGCATAGCCGGTCTTTTCTAAAAATGCGTCAATAATCGGTTGTTGAAAAGCCGGATCAAAACCGCTTTCAAAAAGAACCGGTTCAGGTGTTGGAATTACTTCTTCCTGAAAATCCACCTCCTCCTCACTCGCCACCACCACCCAGCACCCGCTCTCGTCCAGCACAAAGGCTGGCGCGAACTGGGCATTATACAGAGTTTGATCTTCCGGGTTATACGTCAGTTCACCATCATATTCTGGTGTGGCCGGGATAGCGGTAGCGGTCGCTGTGGGGGTGGTCGTTGGGGTGGAGGTGGGGTTAGCGGTGGGGGTGGGGTTAGCGGTGGGGGTGGCGGTCAGCGCAATGGGGGTGAGCGTCGGGTCAATTGCCGCGGCTGGCGCGCAGGCCGCCAGGGTCAGGGCGGTGATGATGAGTACTAAATGGGGAATGTTTTTTGTAGACATGGGTTTCTCCTGTGCTACGCGTTAGGCAAAGCTGTTCAGTTCTGGAAATTATGAGTCTGTTTCATCTCGGCTTCCGGCGACTGTAAGTCGCAGCAACAGAAGCACGAAGCCTGCCTGCGCAGGCTGGATAGCAGTCCACGAAGGTGGACTTTGTGCATTTCGTTGCTGCGACTTACAGTCGCCCCGCCGCCCGTCAGCCTCTCAACTGCGCCACCGTGACCCCCTCACCGCCCTCATTGTGCTTGCCGCCCTCGAAGGACTCGACGTGTGGATGCTCACTTAATGCCTCGCGCACTACCAGCCGCAGTTTCCCCGTCCCCTTGCCATGAATTATCCGCACCCACGGCAGCCCGGCCAGATAAGCGCGTTCCAGATAGCTGTCGAGGGTGTCGAGGGAGTCATCGGCGCGTTGGCCGCGCAGGTCTAGCTCGATGCCGGGGGACTCTGCCCGACGGAGGACGGAGGACCGAGGACCGGCCGTTGTTTGTGCTTCACCATCCGTCTTCGGTCTTCGGTCTCCGGTCGCCTCTTCGCCCCCGCCCACCAGCACAAGCTCCGCCAACCGCGCCCGCACCCGCAGCACGCCAATCTGCACCTCGGCCTCGTTTTCGCCCAGGGCAGTGACCACACCCTCGTTCCCCAGGGTACGCAGACGCACTTTGGAACCCAGGCGGATCGGCCCCTGGATGGCAACCACGTCAGGCAGGCGCCGCTCGACCGGCTCCTCGACCTTGGCTTCCAACTCTTCGATTTTCTCTTCGAGCGGCTCGAGGGCTTCCACGGGCTGGCGGTGACGTTTAAGATCACTGCGCAGATTGCTGAATTCATCCCGCAAGGCTGCGACCTCAGCAGCGGCATCCAGCCGGGTTTCTTCGAGCAGTTCCAGGCGCTCGTCCTCGAGATTGTCGAGGCGGGCCGCCAACTCTGTGCGGATGGTTTCGGCCTCGCGGCGGGACTCATCGGCAGTTTGCCGGGCGGCGCGGGCCATATCACGCTGGCGATGGATCTCGTCGAGCAGGTCATCGGCGCGCAGGTCGGTAGGGCTGATATCTGCCCGGGCTGCGGAGACGATCTCGTCTGGCAGCCCCAGCCGCTCGGCGATAGCCAGGGCATTCGACCGCCCCGGCAGGCCAATGGTCAGGTGGAAGGTGGGCTGCAAGGACTCAAGATCGAATTCCACGCTGGCATTGACCACCCCCGCAGTGGTGTGGGCATAGGCTTTCAACTCGGGGTGGTGGGTAGTTACCAGGGTGGTGATGCCGCGTTCCAGCAGGTGGGTCATTAGCGCACGCGCCAGGGCGGCTCCCTCTTGCGGATCGGTGCCGGCGCCCAACTCGTCGAGAATGACCAGCGATTGGCGGTCGGCCTTTGCGAGGATGTGGATGATATTGGTGATATGCCCCGAAAAAGTAGAAAGCGATTGCTCGATGGATTGCTCGTCCCCGATGTCGGCGTAGATGTTTTGGAACAGGCTGATCTCGGAGCCGCTTTGGGCAGGGATGTGCAGCCCCGATTGGGCCATCAGCGCCAGCAGCCCGACGGTTTTGAGGGTGACGGTCTTGCCGCCGGTGTTAGGGCCGGTGATTATCAGGGCATAAGTCTGGGGATCGAGTTCCATGTCGATGGGCACGACAGTTCCCGGGGGCAGGAGGGGGTGGCGGGCCTCCCGGAGTTGAATCGTCACCCCGGGGTGGCGCGCCCCGCCTGAAAGACCTCCGATGTCTCTGGAGACCTCGGAGGTCTCGCGGAAAGGTAGCAGCGTCGGCTCGGTGGCGTTCAAATCTTCGGCGTACCTGGCACGGGCGAAGGCTAGGTCTAAATCAGCCAGCGCATCCACCATCTCATGCAAAATATCGGCATGTTCCCCCACGAGTAGGGAGAGTTCGGCCAGCACCCGGCGGACTTCGTCGCGTTCGGCCAGCAGGAGTTCGCGGTAAGCGTTGTTGAGTTCCACCACGGCCAACGGCTCGACGAAGAGCGTGGCCCCAGAGGAAGATTGATCGTGGATGACGGCTTTGACCTTGCCTTTGAAATCGGCTCGCAAGGGGATGACGTAGCGTCCATCGCGCTGGGTGATCAGATTGTCCTGCAGGTACGGGGCGATGGAGGGATTGGTGAGCATACCCTGCATCCGGCTGAGCAGGCGGTCGTGCTGGATGCGCAGATCACGGCGGATGGCTGCCAGCTTGTCGGATGCGCTATCTAGAACTTCGCCGCGCTCGGAGAGGGTGCGGGTGATGGCGTCCACTAATCCGAGGGGAGGCGGCAGGCGCAGGGCAATCTCAGCGATATGGGGAAAGTGGTCGCCCTGTTTTTCGAAAATCCGCCGCATGCTCCGGGATGCAACGAGCGTGGATTTGATATCGAGGAACTGGTTTGGTTCGAGCACAATATGGCGGGCAGCCGCCTGGGCGTACGCGCGCACGTCGCGGGCGCCGCCGATGGTGGTCTCGGGCCGGATGCTGAGCAATTGGAAGGCTTCTGCTGTCTCGGATTGCCGCCGCCGGGCCTCGTGGATATCCGTGGTGGGCTGTAAGGCGCTGGCTCTCTCTGCCGAGGCGTTGAAGGCGCAATAGCCTGCCAGGCGTGCGAGGATTTTGGGGTATTCGAGGGTGGTGAGGGTTTTTGAGTGCATGGGGATTGGTAGGTTGGTAGGTTGGTATATTGGCAGGTTGGTAGGTTGGTATATTGGTAGGTAGGTAGGTTGGTAGGTAGGTTGGTAGGTTGGTAGATTGGTAAGTTAGGGATTGGTAATTTCCCAGTTTACCATTCCCCAGTCCCCAGTCCCCAGTTTACCAATTTTCCAATTCCCAGTTTACCACAATGGCAGGGGTGGGGGTGAAGAAGTGGCAATAATCGGGTAAAATTGTGTGAAACGGGGACTTTCTCGGTACTGTCAAATTCACTAATATTGGAGGTGTCTTATGCCTATCAATAAAACACTGTGCGAATTAGAAAGACAAGGCTTTGTCGTCACCAATTTCAAGGATTATAGAAAACTCGTGCGCCACGGCGAGTATGTCTGCAAAGATTGTGGTCGCGTGGCCCGAAAGAAGCGTAATCTCTGCAATCCCAAAAGACTGTATCCACAGGACAAATCAGCAAAGTGAAATGGGTGTGTTACATCTCAGTTGAAAGCGCTGATTGAGCAGTACCTGCACACTTGTCCCTTTGGGATAGGTATACGCCGGAAAAGCATCGGCTGCTCAACCGGCGAACTGTCTTGCTACAACTCATTCGAAATGCACCCAATTGAAACGCAATCAAAATGCACTGGCATATTCTCACAGAAATTGGTAAGATACTGGCACTGGTTGATTTCGCAGCTCACCTTGCATTAGTGCGCGGAATTGCTTGAAACTCATTTCTGATTTTCTTTCATAAAGCTATTTTCGGTTATCTCTGAGTGACTACCAAGCAAAACCAACGAGGAAATGCATAATGACAGAGAATACTTCACCCAACGATCCAAAAGAGTGGCAAAAGCTGGCTTCAGATTTTCAGCACAAAGGCGACCGTGCCGCGGCTATCTTAGGGGCGGTTTACCTCGAATCTTATTTGGGGCAACTGATCGCAGGCTTTTTGGTAAAAGACAAAGCTGAAGTTGCCATATTATTAGGTGAGGAATACCCACTAGGAAGTTTTAGCGCGCGTATCAAAGCCGCGTACTGCATGGGGCTTATTAGCGCAAACGAGTATAAAGATCTAAACCTGATATTGGCCATCCGGAACATATTCGCCAATGATGTCGATGTTGCCACCTTTGCCGATGATGGCATCCGGGAAAAATGCTTCATGCTCAAAATCCCCCGCGAACTGCTCTTGCCCGGCGAGACACGCACCCCGCGGCGTTTGTTCGTATTTGCATCGACCATCCTGACTCAGCACTTAGCCTTGCGCGCTGCTAATGCTGCTAACGAACGCCGCACAGTGCCCGACGAATTCATGCTGATCGATACCGGTGATTGAAAAAGGGTGCGTTTCAAATGATTTGGGTGCGTTTCATTTGATTTGAAGTAAGACATTTCGCCGGTTGAGCAGTGTCCTGAGTTCATCGAAGGGTAGCCGATGCTTTTCCGGCGTACACTTGCACCGTAACGCAAGTGTACGGGCGACGAAAAACATATCGCTCACTCAATCAGCGCTTTCAAATCAAATGAAACACACCCGATTAAAAAAGGGTGAACTTTGCGCAGGCGCCCCATTAGCATCCATGACCCACACGCCAAAAACCCACACATCCCGCTTTGGCTCGAAAGGGAGGCGCAGCCACGATTCTAGTTTTTTTTACACCAGCCGGATGTACGCCCAGCACCCTGCCGAGGACGCATCCACCCCGGATGTAGAAAACGCCATCTCTGGGGAAATACTGAATCAGATTCTGACCGCCACCAGCGAGGATATGCACCATCTCCCGGATTCCAGCGTCCACCTTATGGTGACATCTCCACCCTATAACGCCCGCAAAGAATACGACCAAGACCTGACCCTCGAAGAGTACCTGACTCTGCTTCAGAGGGTGTTCCGCGAAACCTATCGGGTGCTCGTCCCCGGAGGGCGCGCCGGCGTCAATATCGCTAACCTGGGACGCAAACCCTATATCCCCCTCAACGCCTTCATCGCTCAAATGATGATCGCAGAGAGATTTCTGATGCGCGGTGAGATCATTTGGGACAAAGGCTCCAGCGCGGGATCGTCCACCGCCTGGGGGAGTTGGATGTCAGCCAGCAACCCCACTCTGCGGGACGTACACGAGTATATTTTGGTGTTTTCGAAGGGGCGATTCAAGCGCGAGAAGCAGGGGCACGACCCCACCATCGAGCGTGACGAATTCCTGGAATACACCAAAAGCGTCTGGCATTTCCCCACCCAATCGGCCAAACGAGTGGGGCATCCGGCTCCATTTCCAGTGGAATTACCCCGCCGGTTGATCCAACTCTACACCTTTGCGGGCGATGTCGTCCTCGACCCCTTCATGGGCAGCGGCACAACTGCTCTCGCGGCGATGGAAACCGGGCGTTACTTCGTGGGCTACGAAATCGATGCAGGGTACGCGCAGCAGGCACGGGAACGCATTTGCAGCTATCAGAAAAATTAGGCAACCCTCAAATGGCTACATCATCGGATCATAATTTCGAGTCTAATCAGCCGACTGATAAGCAGTGGGCACTCGTGGCTGCGATTTTAGTCTCCTTCGGCTGCGCTATCATCGCGTTCACCTTTTTTGCGTTTCAGATGATAACCTCGTGAAGTGAGGACAAGAATATTCGTGCTACTGAAACCGCGGCCGCAGCAACTGCTGTCGTGGTTGAACGCAGCGCGGCAACCGAGGCCGCTTCCACTTGGCCGCTGCTGATATTCGACCCATTCGACAACAACTATTACGAGTGGGCAACCAGGGACGTAGAAGATGATTACACCAATCTGACCTTCACGCTGGATGACGGCAGATACACCTGGCGAGCCACTGCCAGGCAGGGCTTTGTCTGGCGGGTCTGGCCCAGGTCTGAGGATGTCGATGACTTCTATCTGGCCATAGATGCTCAAAATGTCAGCGGAAACCGTTATGCCCAGTATGGCTTGATTTTCCGCAATCGCGATGACTCGTACTATTATTTCGAAGTCTGCGATACGCAGGTCTTCCGAGTGTTATCGTTGTATCAAAATGAGTGGCTCGAACTTATCCCCTCGACATTTTCTGAAGCCATTCGCCCCGGAGATGTCAACCACCTGGAAGTTATTGTCCGGAGCGATGAATTTCTGCTTTATATCAACGGGCAGTGGGTTGGTGAGACATCGGGCAGCTATCCAGCGGAGGGACAGGCCGGGATGGCGATTGGATTGTCCAATACGGGAGAGGAATCCACGCTCGTGTTCGACAATTTCGAGATGAGCGCTCCCTCGTCGAAATAATCGCGGACCGCTGACCGCCACGGCACATAATGTCCCAGAGGCCCAAAAAGATTCTTTGGGATTTGCCGGGGTGAGGGATCAGAGGTGGGGATTGGATTATTCTTACAAAACAAAAAAATAGGATCAGCCCCCGAAAAACAACTGTGCCGCGCCGCCTGCCAATAATGGAATCCCCAGCCCCAATCCCCAGCGGATGGCGGTGAAACGCCAGCCCATGAAGGGCAGTTCGAAGGTGATGGTCAACAAGGACTGGGTGGCCCAACTGGTGATGATGGCAACCGCTGGCCCTAGTCCGGCCCCGGATTGGTAGATCACTGCGATCAGCGGGAAAATCACATAAGGCCCGCCGGGGAGCAGCATCCCGATGATTTCAGCCAGGATCAGCCCTTGCCACCCTGAATTGGGGCCGATCCACTCTTGCACTAGATTAGTGGGTGAGAGCACATTTACGTACCCAACGATGATGAAAGCGGCCACCAGCAAGGCTGCGCTGCGGCGAAGAGTTTGCCATCCCATGAGCGTGCCCTGACGCAGGCTATTGTCACCGCGCCGCCAGGCGTAGATAAGCAGGCCTACGGCGATGACCCAAAGCGTGATGGTTGCGGTACTCATGATTTCACCGTCTCTCGGATGCGCTCGATACTTCGCCCGAAGAACACCTCAGCCAGAAATCCGAGTAGAGGGGGAATGACCAGCGTTATAGCAAAACGTACGATAGTCAGACGCGGCCCCAGCAAAGCAAATTCCATCGGCAGGCGGGAAAATGACCACAGGTTTTTGGCAGCTACGAAGGCTACCAGCACCCCCAGCCCGGCCCCGGTGTTCAGGAGTGCCCCTGCAATCGGGTAGTAGACGTAGGGGCCACCGGGTATCAGCGCGCCTCCCAGACAGGCCAAAGCCAGCCCCCGCCATCCGGCCCCGGCCCCCAGCCAGCGTTTCACGGCCTCTTCGCTAACCAGAGCTTGGATCAGACCGGCGGTCAGGAAGGCAGCAATCAGCAAGGGAATCACACTGAGCAGGAACATGCCGCCGGAGAGCAGGCCTTCGAAGGCCATATCTGAGCCGCCGCGCTGCCAGGCCACAACGGCCAGCGCGACAGCGACCAATGCGAGGACGAGCGGGGTGTAATCACGTTTTTTATTCATATTTCTCGAACCTGCTTAAGTGCCCGGCGCACTCACGTGCGCAGCTACAAACCAATATACCCGAACCTGCTTCAGCAGGTTTCTCGTAGCAGCATCGAACACCTGCACTTGCGTTTAGGTGCAAGTGTTCATTCGATGTAGAGCATTCGATGTGGAGCGTTCCCCAGCGCACTCACGTGCGCAACTACAAACTAATCTCCAATCCCCAATCTCCAATCTCACGGCGTAAAGAACTGGAATCGCCAACCCGGGCTTTCCTCGACGATTTCGGTACTTATACCGACAACCTGGAACCAGGTGTTCCCCGGCTTGAGAGGAAAACGGCTGCCGTCATCGTAAGTCAGAAAGATGATATCCTGATCGGCCAATCGTGCCCAGTTGATGAGATATGCCTGCCCATCGCGGAAGATATAGGCTTTCCCGAAACCGTTGAATTGGATTTCTATCATCTCTGGGGTGTAGCTGTAATACTCGTGCCGCACCAGGAGGACGACCACGTTGTCGGCGGCGATGGGTTGCTCATTGAGACGATCCGTCAATTGCTCGAAAACTTCGCCCCCCCCCTCATCGGGCGCCATATCGTGGTAGCGGTTATAACGTCCGGTGGTTGGGTCATACACCCATTTGTTGTAATCGCCGAAGGAGTAGCGTACAACCAGGCTGTCACCGGGCTGCCCGTCGGGCGGAATTGGGGTATTGAAAAACAGACCATCCAGGTATTGACGTCCATTGGAAATCCCTTGAGCGTCGAAATATTGGTTGAGTATATCGGTATTAGTTACCAGATGGTGCCAGGTGTCAGGCTCGATGCGGCACAATGGATATTGAACGACAGGCGGGCATGGATAATCGCTGACAGAGGCCGTGCGGTCAGCGAAATCGGAGTAGGCGATTCGCCAGAGAATGCGGTAATCGGCGCTGCCATAAGCAAAGAAGGCTTTGTACATTTGCACGATGTCTTCATCGGAGAAACGCGCCGAACGGATGGGGCCAACCTGCTCGGCGTGGTTGCCGTAGAAGATGGCATTGAAGCGCGTCAGACCGCTCTCGTGATAATACTCGAAGACGTGATCCGCCAGAGAGAGTCCCCATTGGGGACGGGCGCCGCGGGGGTAGTTGGAAATCTTGATAGAGATGGGACGGCGGTCGAGTATGGCCGGGTCTGGCACGCGAAGGCCGGTGAGGGGGTTGATATCGGCGGGAAAGTCGATTGGCCCGTACCCCTCCGCGGGGTAGTTTTCAAGGAAATCTAGATTGGAACTTGGCTCTGGGGTCGGTGTGGCCGTGGGGGATTCCGTCGGGGTGACGGTTGGCGGGATCGGGCTGGCACTCGGCTCCAGGGTGGCAGTAGCGGCCTCAATTACCGTTGGGTTCTCGTCGGGGGCGGAAACGTCAGCGGTGTTGCAAGATGCTAATGTCAGGGCTAAAATCACGATCAGGGTGATATGTTTTATCATCGATGTTCTCCATTGGTATTTATTTTTGGCTCTTTGGGATTTACCGGGGTGAGGCTCTAGGGGTGGGGGTTTTGGCGGGCGCACGTCCGTCAAAACCCCCACCCCTGCCTCCTTCCAGGGGAATTTCCAGAGACCCTTATTTTTCGGGACGTACGAATTCGAATTCCCAAACACTGTCGTTTTGGGTGGTTGTGGATGTGTCGTTGATTACTTGGAAAAAAGTGGTGCCAGGTTTGAGGGGGAAGGGTGAGCCATCTGGCAATAGGATAGATATGGGTTTATTCTCGGCCTCACGTCGCCAGAGAGCCTCGTAAGCGCGGCCAGTTTGGAAAACATAGGCCTTGCCGGTATCTACCAGGTTGATGCTAAAGATCTCGGTGTCGGATGAGAGGAAGTAGAATTCGTGGGGCACAAACAGGATGACTACATTATCCTCGGCGATGGGGTAGCCTGTCAGGCTATCGGTAAGGAGAGTATATTCTTCTTGTTGCCCTTCGACGAGGTCTACACTGCCCTGGTAACGCAGATAGCGATGGGAAATGTTGTCGAATTCCCAGTACGCGTAGTTGGCATACGAATAATGGACATAAACGCGGGAGGCGAAATCTCTGCCACGGCTCCCCAGTGAATAGAAATAATTGCTAGACAGGTCGTAACGGGTGTTGTCGGTTCCATGGCCGCTGATGTATTGGCTGATCAATGTGGTGTTGCCGAACAGGTTATTGTAATTGGAGATGCTGTTATCGCGGCACAGCGGGGGGCATTCGCGCTCGACAACAAAGAGATCATTGTCCAATCCTTTTTCTTTGTAATAATCAAGCACGCGCTCATCAGCGCCGTTGAACACGAAGATGGCATTGTACATGCGCATAATATGTTCATCGAAGATGCGGGCAGAGCGGATTGGCCCAACCTTGATGGCATCGTTGCCGTAAAAGATGGCGATGAAACGGGTCAGTCCATCTTCAAGGTAGTATTCCCATACATGATCCGCCAGGGAGATGCCCGATTGGGGGCGTACGTAATGGGGGTAATTGGGGATTTTCACCGCCATCGGGCGACGATTCAGCAGTGCGGGATTGATGACCGTCAGCCCTGTGAGGGGGTTGATATAATCCGGGAAGTTGTCTGGCCCGACTCGGACAATGGGAGGCATGGTTGCCGAGGGTGTGAAAGTGGGACGTGGCGTGCGGGTGGGCTTGGGGGTGTGAGTGAGCGTGGGCGTGTGGCTGATACCCGGTGTGGCTGTGGGGGCAGCCGCGGTGGGAACCTCAGGCAGCGGAGTGTCTGAAGCGGAGGCAATGCCTTGATCTGGTCCGGGAATAGCTGAAAGCAGGGTATCCATTTGAGAACAGGCCGCGACTGTCAGAGAAAATAAAATGATGAGAATCAGATATTTTTTTGTCATTGTTGTGATATTGATGTTCGCAGGCTGCATAGTGCGCTATCATACCGCGTTTGGTGAGGGTTGCCAATTCTGAGTTACAATTCACCGACTGCCCCCTTGCCCCCTACGTTCCCCGGTAGTTACTCAAAATGTTAGTGGTGCATTTCATCCCAAAGGATGCGTACCCACCAACAAAACCGAATTGTAAATGGTAAATGGTGGATAATAAATGGTAAATGATTATGGCGCTGTCTGCACTTCATTTACAATTTACCATTCACCGTTTACCATTTACAATTTCATGCCACCCCGCTCCCCTGTCTCCCTGCCTCCCCTCCACGCCCCACCGTCTTAACGGTATAATCTTGCCAATGACATCGCTTATAAAACTCTTCCGAACAAGATTACCGGCTCTCGCCCAACGCATCCCCTGGAAATATATATTGGCAGTCACTACGGGGACACTCTTGCTGGCCTGGTTAATATATACTCCCGCCGGTCTCTTAGGGAAGGCTGACGCAATAGGATATGCTGTCTGCCACCGAATTGACGCCCGCTCGTTTCACCTGGGAGAGCGCCAGATTCCCTTGTGTGCCCGTTGTACGGGGCAATATCTGGGAGCCATGCTGGGTTTGGCTTATCAACTCTTGTTGGGCCGCCGCCGCACCGGTACTCCACATTGGGGTGTGATACTTGTGCTGGGCACGTTGGCCACTGCCTACGCCGTAGATGGCCTCAATTCGTACCTGCATCTCTTGCCAAATATGTCCCGTTTTTATATCTACGAGCCAAACAATACCCTGCGTTTGTTGACAGGAACCGGCCTCGGATTAGGGATCAGCGTGGCCCTGCTGCCTGCATTCCACCAGACAATGTGGAAAACCTGGAGCCGCCGGCCAGCTCTGGAGGGCTTCCGCTCCTTGATGGGGCTGCTAGCCCTGGCAGCTTGCGTGGATTTGTTGGTGTTGACCGAAAACCCATTGATTCTCTACCCTCTGACGTTACTCAGTGCAGCCGGCGTTATGGTGCTGCTAACGATGGTATATTCCATGGTGTTTGTGATGGTCTTCAGAGTCGAGAACCGTTTCGAACGCGCCTCGCAACTGGCCTTCCCGCTTACGGCCGGATTTGCGATTGCTTTGCTGCAAATCGCGGCTTTAGATTATGTGCGTTACCTCTTCACCGACACCTGGGGCGGCTTCCACTTTGGGTAGGCAGGTAAGCAGAGTAAGCACGGTAAACAGGGTAAACAAGGTATACAAGGTAAACACGGTATGCAAAGTAGACATGTTCTCTCTGTCCCTGTTTACCGTCTACCCTGTGAACTCCACATCCCCTGTCTACCCTGTTTACCCTGAATACCTTGCCTACCCAGTACACCATCTTTACTCTTTTCGATGAAAGGATGAACACCCATGGACATCTTTACCGCCTTCGGCCTCTCCGCCAGCGCTGGATTGAACGCCTACATCCCGCTGTTGGTAGTTTCTCTGGTAACTCGTTTCACGGATTTGATCGAACTTCGCTCCCCCTGGGACAACCTCGAAAGTTGGTGGGTGATTGGCGTGTTGATCGCCTTGTCACTGGTCGAGTTCTTTGCCGACAAAATACCAGCCGTGAATCACGTCAACGATATTATCCAGACCTTCATCCGGCCGGCGGCCGGTGCGATTGTGTTTGCGGCCAGCGCCACAGTGGCCGATGTCCATCCAGTATTGGCGATGGCAGCTGGATTGTTGATCGCCGGCAGCGTACATGCGGTCAAATCGATTGCGGTGCGTCCCGCCGTCACAGCCACCACGGGCGGGGCGGGCAATATCCCCGTGAGCATTCTGGAAGACATCGTCTCGACCGCTTTGTCTATCCTGGCCATTATCATCCCGGTGCTGATCGCCGCGGTGGTGATTCTAGTCACCGCCTGGATCATCTGGTGGGTGTGTCGGCGCGCCAATCGCAAACGCAGCGAGGCGTGACGCAGTCCCCGAAGCGCAGCGGAGTGGGAAGCGTGGAGCGGATAGAATATTTGTTAGCCAGCTTGCTATACTGAGCGTACTTCAAAACAGTGAATAATGGTACACGGATTGAACGGATCAAAGCAGAA
The DNA here is from genome assembly GCA_043818215.1 of Chloroflexota bacterium. GTDB lineage: Bacteria > Chloroflexota > Anaerolineae > Anaerolineales > UBA11858 > JBDRGC01. The sequence continues at coordinate 16,570 of JBDRGC010000145.1, forward strand.
GAAAAATCCGTATTATCCGTATTATCCGTGGAATCCGTGTACGAGCAATTTCACTCTTTTCATGGGCGATCAGTATATAAGAGACTCTTTTCAAAATTTAGATTTTAGGAGGAAAGAAAAGTGGACGTAAAATTCACTAATAAAGAAATCCAAGATCTGATAGATGAGCCAAAGATATTGCCAGATAATTTTCGTGACAGGCTAAGGCCGAAACCGAAGCGCGGCCATAAAGAAGCCGATTTGGATGTTGATGGAGTGAATGGGTCAAAATTCCGAATCATCATTCGGCAAAGCTCATCGGATCCTTTTGATTTTTCGGCGATACTTGGATACCAAGTTCCAAAACTAATGTTCTGTTTCGATAAAGACGTTATAATGGTAGAAGCCATGAACATACAAATAAGCTAGAGAATAGGAAGTTTTTTGATTTCCACATTCACCAAGCAACTTTGCGTTATCAACAATCCGGTTTACGAGAAGATGAGTTTGCAGAAGTAACAGGCAAATATGCTGATTTGCAAGGAGCAATCCAATGTTTGGTGAATGAGTGTTCTTTTATTTTGCCGCCAAATTCTCAACTGTCTTTTTAGGTAATGTTTTCTGATGTCTATCGAATACATTGAACGTGAATTTGCTAAAAAGGTTTGTGATCAAATACATCTTCGAGAAGAAGGTGTAAATAAGTATCGTGTATTTACTCCTTTTCGATCCGACGATGGAGATCATTTGGTCATAGTACTGAAGCAAGAATTTGATAAATGGATTCTCACAGATAATGGACATACGTTTATGCACCTGACGTATGATCTTGAAGAAAAGAGTCTTTACACGGGAACACGTCAAAAAATAATTTCTAATACATTAAATACCTTCTCGGTTAATGATGTTGGTGGTGAATTAAGACTAACTATCGAAAACGGTCAATTTGGGAATGCACTGTACGATTTTGTTCAGGCTTTACTCAGAATTAATGATGTTTCTTACCTTTC
>JBDRGC010000146.1:0-18871 GCA_043818215.1 Chloroflexota bacterium
AGTTGGCCTTAGACCCCCTGACTTACGCCGAACCGCAGATACGGTTGTTTTGATTGGGGATTGGGGAGTGGGGAATGGAGATTGGGGGTTGGAGATTGGGGGTTGGGGGTTGGAGATTGGAGATTGGGAAGTGGGGGTTGGAGATTGGTGATTGGGGATTGGGGATAGGAGATTGGGGGTTGGAGATTGGAGATTGGGAAGTGGCGAGTCAATGTCATTAAGTTAAGGATTGGTATCTGTCGGATCATGGATCCGAAAGGAGCAAAATAGGGTTTCCTGACATGCTCCACATGCTCCAGGCGGATTCGTAATCCGCCGATGGTACGAGTACAACTTTATATTTCGTCATGGAATGGTTGCCCGTTAGTTATTGAATAAACATCTTCTTCTGGATTAGCAAGAAATGCAAATGCAGGGTTTCGAGATGCCGCTTGCAGCCATGAAATTTCGTCTATCTCATCATCCAGCGATGACAGAACGATAACCCTTACGCGTTTAGGCCCAGAAAAAGGAAGATAACCATCCAGTTTTAGCTGACTATACTCATCAACTGTTCCTGTCATTTCTATTGCAGCCATGGGAATTTCCATATTATTACCTCGTAAATGTAATTACTCAAAATGTTAGTGGTGCATTATCATGCCCTTTGGGTATGCATCCCCAAGGATGCGTTGCACCACGAGTCTGCCCTAGATATCCCTGTAATCATCAATGATTTTCCTCCCACCAAAAGGGAAATTTGTGTGTCTTATGAATTCCTCACCAACAAAACCGAATTATAAATGGTAAACAGTGAATTATAAATGGTAAATGCTGGCTGCGCTGTATGCACTTCATTTACAATTTACCATTCACCATTTACCATTTAATATTCCATTCCTCCCACCCCCCGCTCCCCTGCCCCCCCGCTCCCCTGCTCCCCCGCCCCCTCGCCCCCCGCCTCACGGCGCCGGTGTCTCGGTCTCCGTTGCAGTCGCCGAGGGAATCAATGTCGCAGTGGGAGGGAGAGTCTCCGTCGGCGTCATAGTTGGAGTGGGTGTCTCCGTGGGGGTGGGCGTCGGCGTCAGTGTGGGCGTCTCTGTGGGAGTGGGAGTCGGCGTTGGGGTCGGAGTGGGCACCTGCAAATCCAGGGTTATGCGGGTTTCGGCGTAGGTGTCACGGGTGGAGATCAAGTAAAGCCGCAGAGTCACCACGCCAGCGGGGAGTTCGCTCAGGTCCCATTCGTAGATCTCACCCGACTCAGTGATGGGAATCTTCTTTTGATGCAGCACTTCCCAATCATCGGGATCAGCTCCCAGGCCATATTCCAGCCGATACTGGTAAAAATCGGAAGTGGCCGCGGCCTGCCCGTAGATCGTAATCGGGCTGACGGTGATGACATCGCATCCGCCCGGTGAAGTAAAGGATAAAATCGGCCGCGAGTCACTCGCTTTGCAGGTCGTGGCTGGGGTAAAGAAGATCGGATCGTCGAAGCCCATCTGCTCAGCCCAGGTTTTGCCCTGGGTGGTCTCTTCGATCCATTTAACCGCCCAGGGATCTGTGACGTTAAGCCCCATCTTGTAATCGGTAAAATCCGGGCATTCTATGGAGGCCAGCAAACCCGTCCAGGTGTCGATGCTCGCCTTTTGCCACAGGTCGTATCCATTGGCAAGCGGCAATTGGTCAGCGGCGAAATACTCGCCGCGTTGGCTGGGGCACCACTGAGAAGGCTCGGCTCCCGAAACATCGCAAATTACCCGCTCCACCACGCCGGCTGGCTTGATGAACGGGGATGAATTACCCCCCGAAATCTGCTGGATGGCGGTCTGCATAAAGGCTGCCCAAATCGGAGCTGCCCCGGTGAGGCCGCTGGTTCCTTGCATGGGGGTGTAATCGGCGTTGCCAACCCATGCTCCGACAACGATATCCGGGGTATAGCCAAGTGTCCAGTTGTCGCGGTACTCGTTGGTGGTGCCGGTTTTGGCTGCCGCTGAAAAAGGCAGGTTGAGCACCGAATCGGGGCCAAAGGCCGGTGTGCGGGCCTGATTGTCCGAGAGGATAGATGTGATCAGAAAGGCGTGCTCCGAGCGGATGACCTGCTCCCCCGCGGGAGGCTCATACTTGTAAACCAGGTTGCCGAGGTGGTCTTCGATGCGGAGAATCGCCACCGGCGGAACCCGGCGGCCCCCATTGGCAAAGACAGCGTAGGCCCCAGACAACTCCAGCAAAGACACATCTCCACCCCCCAATGTGAGCGAAAGGCCATAATCGTCACGCGTGAAGGTTGTGATTCCCAGGCGGCGAGCCATAGCAACCATGCCGTCTTCTTCTGGAGTGAAGGGGTTCTCGTAAATTCCCACGAACTGCAATGCCTTCACAGCGGGAATATTGTAGGAATTGGCTAACGCCGATCGTACAGTGACTGGGCCGTGATAGCGCTCGTCATAATTTACCGGGATATAGGGGGCGCGCGTATCGTTGGGATCGCCGGAGGGAGGAAATTCGGAATGCACATCCCACAGCAAAGTTCCCGGCGTCCAGCCCTTCTCGAATGCGGCCAGATATGTCAGAGGCTTGATAGATGAACCCGGCTGCCGGGGGCTGACAGCCATATTGACCTGCCCGGCAATATCGTCGTTGTAGAAATCCGCAGAACCGACCATCGCCAATATCTCGCCGGTTGCAGGGCGGATGGCTACTAGCGCCCCATTGGTGACATGCCTATCGGCCAACGAATCCACCTGCCCGCGGACAATTTGCTGGGCCGCGTCTTGCATCTCCGGGTCGAGAGATGTGTAAATCGTGAACCCGGAGCGGTAAATAGTTTGCGGATCGTACTGGGCTTCGAGCAAAAAGCGTACATAATTGACCCAATGCGGGTAACGAATCTCGATATGCGGCGGCTTGAATTCATAATCTTCCATCGCAGTGGCCGCCTCAGCCGCCGCGCCGGCCTCGACGCAGATTGGCTGAGGATTGTTACTCACATAGATGCAGCCCTGCTCCTGGCTGGCCTGAAACGTAAGCAGCAATACATTCTGTTGACGGCTCAGAGTTACCCCGCGGTTGGTGTACACATCGTAAATAGAGGGTAATTGAGGCAGCCCGGCAAGAAAGGCGGCTTGTGACAAATCGAGGTTACGGGCCGGGATGCCAAAATAGGTCTGTGCGGCGGCTTCGATGCCATACGACAGATTGCCATAATAAATCTCGTTCAAATAAAGCTCGAGAATCTCATCTTTTGTATACAGGCGCGTAAGTTCTGCGGCCAGAAGAGCCTCTTTTAATTTTCGCTGGTATGTGCTCTGCGCCCGCTCCTCAGAAGAAAGGAACAGCGTGCGAGTCAATTGCTGGGTGATGGTGGACGCGCCGGAGACAGTTTCGCCGCTACTCAGGTTTTGCCAAAAGGCGCGCACAATTGCCATCGGATCGAACCCGGGGTGCGTGTAAAACGCTTTATCCTCAGTAGCAACGGTCGCGGCCACCAAATAAGGAGAAATCTCATCCATCGACACATAAGTTCGCCGCCCAGCGTTGGGGTCCATAATTTCGTATAGCAAATTCCCGCTGCGGTCCAAAATACGGGTGGTCTCGAAATCTGAGGTGCGTTGGTACAATTCCCCCACGTCCGGCCAATCTTCCGATTTTACAATCGAATAATACTTGACCAGCATATAAGAGCCGGATGCCAGAACCACAAGCGAGAAGCCAAACAAACCCAAGATAATCATCCGCATCAGACATCCCATCCACCGGCGGATATCGACATTCCGCGGGCGCGACCTGCCCTGAGATGCCCCTGCGGGAGGCGGGCTGGAAGTGGGGGGTGGTGCGGCTCCCTGATATATTGCCGGCCTGAAAGCTGCCGGTGTGACCCGCGTGGCGTGGACGTCGATCTCGTCGACTCGGCGAGGTAGAGGCATCCCCCGGGTATCGACAGCGGGAGGCGCGGATTGCGGCGTCGTGCCCAACATGGGAGGCGGCGGAGTCTCAGATTTGAACTGGGGGGCTGTGCGCGCTTCCGCTTCATCATCTGGGGCCGGGATAACAGTGGTGGCCGCCTCGTCAAAGGGGATAGAATCGTCCTCGAGAACAACGGTGTCATCCTCATCCGCGCCTGGTTCGTAAGGCACAGTGGCTTCTGCCTCCACCCGGGCCGCTTCGTCAAGCAGACGGCGAAAACGCTCGCGGGGGTCTTCTTGGAGTTGTGGGTTGGTGTGTTTGGTCATGGGTAAATTGGTTGATTGGTATATTGGTATATTGGTAAATTGGTATATTGGTATATTGGTTTGCTGACTCGCTGATTCGCCCGCGAGACAAGGTGCAACGCACTTTGGAAGTGCGTCGCACCTTCACACTCGCTGACTATCAAAATCGTCCACTTGCCTTTCATAACGGTCTCTCCGTGCTGATTTATCACATCCAAAATAATGGTCACAGCCCCGCCTCCCAAACGGCGGATGGCTTTGGTCGCGGCCACTTCTGTCTCCACATGAACGGTATCGCCGATAAAAACGGGTTTGGTGAATTTCCAGTTATTGATCTCACGAAATGCAAGCACCGTGCCTTCGATAAGACCGCTCAACGCTATCAACCCCGAGGCAATCGAGGTGACCAACAACCCGTGGGCGACCCGCTGTCCAAATGGAGTAGTTTTGCTGAATTCGGCGTCGATATGGATTTGATTATTATCCCCAGACAGGCCGGCGAATGTTACAATATCGCTCTCCGTGATTGTGCGCCCCGTGCTGACAAAACGCTGCCCGATTTCGAACTCTTCGAAATACAAACCACGGGGACGAGATGATTGAAATGTCATAACTAGCTCCTTCTTCGATAATCAGGTGCGACGCACCTCAATTGGTTGCTTCAATTCTAGCACAAAACTGATAGTAAGTATTCAGCCCCCCTGCCTCCCAAAGTGCGTCAATTGAATTATGCAGGGTGAAATGAAATTGTAAATGGTGAACGGTAAATTGTAAATGAAGTGCATACAGCGCAGCAAGCATTTACCATTTATAATTCACCATTTACCATTTACAATTTGGGCAACTACTCAGGCAGACAATGAATCTGGCTAACAACGCCCGAAGCGCCCCCCTGCACCCCAATCCTGGGGGGAGCAACACGGGTTCTCTCCAAAATTGGGCTGAGTATGGGGTTCCCCCCAAAGTGGGGGGGCAGGGGGGCTGGCTGAGTAGTTACCAATTTGGTTTTATTTGTGCGCAATTCAAATGACGCCCAATTTTCCCTTTTGGTGAGCGGAAAATCATTTATGTGCCTTACTTTTTCCTTTACCATAAAACCTTTGACCTTTCGAGCAACACATCTTAGAATTAAGGTCACACCATAAAAGCCGCACATTATCTGACGGAAGACCGCAGATGGCAGACCGCCGGAATAGGGCAATTGGAGACTGTTTTACATCGCTGTGCTTCCCTCCGGCGTTGCATCCCCGCAGGGAAGCGTCGGTCAGCGGTCGGCGGTCGGCGGTCGGCGGTTAGCTACAAATTACACCATTGAGCAAATCACGTATAAGCCTATGAGAAAATGGAATTTGAAATCCGGCGACCCCGGCGCATTTACCCTGGCGGCTGATGTGCGCTGCGGCCCCACAGATTATACCAACGATCATATCTGGGAGCTTACTCTCAAAGGGGGCGAACCACCCTCCCTGGCTCTCCAGACCACCTTTGGTTTGCGCGCCCGCAACCTGCGGTTGTTTCCCCGCTTTGTCGAAGGAGACACAGCAGTTAGTGACCCGTCCGCATTCGATAAACCTCCCACTGTGCATCGATTCTACCCCAACTTTCTGGCGCTGTCATTCTCACCATTTACCGGCATAGATGTCGAGATCGAGTACTGGGTTCCAGAGTCACAAATTGTGGCCGGGCGGGTCACAATCACCAACAGCCGGCTGACACCTAGGAACTTTCGCTTCGAATGGGCTGCCACACTCTCACCTGCCGAAGGCGGACAGCGCATGGCGGACACAAAAATCGAAGCCACCACTGTGCTTTGCGGCCAAACCGGCGGCATCTTCCCCGTTATATTCATGACAGGCGGCCCGGAGGTCAGCTCTGGGCCGTACCCAGCCCTCTCGGTGGAATTGGACTTGGCACCCGGCGCCCGGCGGCAGTTCACCTGGATTCACACGGCCCTGGATACCCAGGAAGCCTCCTTCGAGACTGCCAGGCATACAGCAACCCGCTCCTGGGAGGCTGAAACAGCCCGCCTGGACGTACTCAATGCCAGCTTGATCGATATCGAAACTGGCGACCCAGACTGGGATGCCGCCTTCGCTCTCGCCCAGAAAACCGCCCTGGGACTCCTGATAGGGCCAACGGAGCATTTGCCGCACCCATCCTTTGTGCTCCACCGCCAGCCCGACCAGGGCTTCTCCAGGCGCGGTGATGGCAGCGATTACAGCCATCTCTGGGACGGTCAGACCGCGCTGGATGCGGATTTCCTGGCAAGCCTGATTCTGCCCGCCGCCTCTCGATTGGCTCAAGGTTTGCTAGAGAATTTTTTAGAAAACCAAAAACAACAAGGGTTTGTGGATTGGAAACCGGGTTTGGGAGGGCAGCGCGGCCGCATGTTGGCCACTCCCATACTCGCGAACCTGGCCTGGCGCATTTACCAGGTAACCGAAGATCGTTCATTCTTAGAAGAAGTCTTCCCAAAATTGCTCAACTTTGTACACGCCTGGTTCACGCCTCAACAAGACCGCGATGGTGATGGTCTCCCGGAATGGGCACATCCCATGCAATCGGGTTTGGAAGACCATCCAGCCTTTTCGCTGCATCAGCCCTGGTCACAAGGCGGCGATATAACAAAAAGTGAAAGCCCATCTTTATGCGCTTTGCTCTACAATGAAATCCAAATCTTGATTCGAATGGCGCGTTCGACCGAGCGCACCGGGCCTATTCCAGCCCTGGAAGCTCTTGCAGATAACCTGAAAAGCGCCATCGCGGCCTCTTGGAATGATTCTGCCGCCATCTACCAAAATTGGGATCGCGATACTCATTTCAGCCCACGCGGAGAAGTGCTTAGCGAGCAGCAGGGAAATGGCGAACTTCTCTTGCAGCGCCAGTTCGAACAGCCAGTCCGATTGCTGATCCGCATCGAAACATCCGAAGAATTTGCCCGGCAGGTGACCGTGTTCATCCACGGCGTCGGAGCATCGGAGACTCATCGAGTGGAGCGTATCCCAGGGGATCAATTCCGTTGGCATATCGGGATGGGCAGTGCCAGCAGCGAGCGGGTTTACTCCTCCATAGAACATGTCGAAATCTCAGGTCTGGCCGACGATGATAAAGTGTCTATTCAAGTGATGGATCTGTCAGGTCAAGACCACACGCTCCTGCTGCCTCTGTGGGCTGGGGTTCCAGATCAAGATCAAGCCTTCGAATTGGTCAAACGAACGATCACCGACCCCGAAAAGTTCTGGCGCGATTTTGGGGTATCAGCTTGCCCGCTGAGATCAGATATAGATAACCACCCATGCCGTACTATCCATATTCCCTGGAACAACCTGATCGGAGAAGGGCTGCTGGCTTATGGCTATCGAGACGAAGCTGCGGAACTGGTCAAGCGTCTAATGGCGGCAATCACCCTCAATTTGAAACAAGAAAGAGCCTTTTACCGAAATTACCAGGCGGATACGGGCAGCGGCATCGGCGAGCGTAATGCACTGACGGGGTTAGCTCCTTTAGGGCTGTTTATGGCAACGCTGGGTGTGCGCCTGGTCTCTCCCACAAAGATATTATTATCTGGGCGCAATCCATTCCCCTGGACGGTGACCGTGAGATACCGGGGGCTAAGTATCATTCGCGAATTTCGCAAGACCAGGATAGTCTTCCCTGGCGGGCAGACCGCAGTGGTGAAGAGCGCCGAACCTCAAATTGTAACTCTGGAATAAGCGGTAGATAGGTGACAGTCATTATTCGTAATCGCTCAGACGGTTGCTGTAAGTTGCTTGAATAGCCCGCGGATTACGCGGATTACGCGGATCAAGCGGATTGACGCGGAAATTTTTAGAGAATCCGCGGTGATTCGCTGTATCCGCGTAATCCGCGGGCTATTTCGCCAGCCGCCCGGATGCCGCGCTATGGTACTGCCAAAAATGAAAGGAAATATATGGAACGCGACTTCCGGCAATACGTTCTCCACCACTACAATCGTGCTGCCAACTACTACGACATTATTGAATTCATCCGCAAGGGAACCCGCCCCAAAGTCATAGAAATGAGCGGATGGCAGCCCAGCGAAAAAGTATTGGATGTCTGCACCGGTACCGGCGATCTGGCGCTTGCATTTGCCCGACTGGGAGCCGAAGTTATTGGCATAGATATTGCCGAGAATATGCTCCAACGCGCGGCTGCAAAATCCAATGGGGAGTACATCACATGGCTGAAGATGGACGCTACAGACTTGCAATTCCCGGCTAATTCATTCGATGTTACCACCCTCTCTCTGGCTTTGCATCACATGCCCGAGAATACCCAACACCAGGTGCTGTCTGAAATCGCACGCGTCACCCGGCGGAAGGTTGTCCTCGTCGAACCGCACCAACCTTTCGCGCAGTGGATGCATTCTATCTGGGGATTTGTCGCCTCCTTCGTCGACAAATCCGAATATATGCCCCAATGGGTACACCAGGATTTCAACCAAACCTGTTATAAAGCGGGATTGAAAGTAGATGAGATTCGGGTGTCCACCCTGGCTATTCACCGTCTCACCGCCTGCAACCCTATGGATGTGAGGCATGAAACGTGAGGCGTGATGCCATACCCGCCCCCGACCACCGACTGCCGACCACCGACTGCCGACCACCGATCGCACTCGTTGACTCGCTGATCAATAGCGTGACGCCATACGCGCCCCTGACCTTCCAGGTTTTTGGAAACCTGGAAGGTCTTCGCCGACTCGCTAATCAATAGCGTGATGCCATACCCGCCCCTGACCTTCCAGGTTTTTGGAAACCTAGGTCTTCGCTGACTCGCTGACCAATCGCGTGGTGTCATACCCGCCCCAGACCTTCCAGGTTTTTGGAAACCTGGAAGGTCTTCGCCGACTCGTTGGCTGACATCGAATGAACACTTGCACCTAAACGCAAGTGCAGGTGTTCGATGCTGCTACGAGAAACATGCTAAAGCAGGTTCAGGGCGTGCTGTAACATGCTTTAGCATATTTCCAATACCAGACCCCAATTCGGGGGGCTGATTTGATCGCTGACTCGCTGACTCGCTGACTCGCTGACTCGCCGATCCGCTACTCCGCTGCCGAATTGGGACACTCCACTGTTTTTTGGAGAAGAGAGATGCCACGAGGGAAATCATGCTACAATTGGGACGGTCTGTAAAGTGAAGATAGAAAGGGTGGTGAGTTTGTTCATCGTTGTAAAACCGCGCTAAAGCGCGCACTACGAACATCTTCCAAATCATATGAAACGCGGCCTTTTATATTTGTTGCGGTTTTATGAGTATCCGGGAAGACCACTACCCCACAGAAGTACCTGCTCAATACCCAAGGGCACTATAGTATTTCGTTGAAAAAGTCCAGCATCCTCCCGAAGGACATTGGGACGATGTGAGTAGCGGAGTGTATCGAAGGGTGCGGCTCTGGCCTAACCTCGATTTTTTTGAGATGCTACACACAGAAGGCATTAATAAATATTATGAGTGATTTTCTACTTATTGTCGAAATCTCGATTGGACTGCTGCTGATCGCTGCTTTGGTGGGAGTCGTCACCCGGCAATTGCGCGTTCCCTATACGGTGGGATTGGTGCTGATTGGTTTAGCCTTGTCTTTACGCGGCAAGATGAATATCGAGGTGCCGCCAGAACTTTTTCTTGGGCTGCTGGTTCCCCCGTTGATATTCGAGGCGGCCTTTCATCTGAGCATCAACGATCTGCGCCGCGATATGGCCCCTATCCTGATGCTGGCTATCCCTGGAGTGCTTATCACCACTTTTCTGGTAGGCGCGGTCATCACCTGGGGAACGGGCATTCCTTTTCCACTGGCATTGGTTTTCGGCGCGCTGGTTGCCGCCACCGACCCTGTAGCTGTGGTAGCCCTATTCCGATCATTAGGTGTCCCCAAACGGCTGCAAGTTCTACTGGAGGGGGAAAGCTTATTCAACGACGGTACTGCTATTGTCATTTTCCATCTAATGCTTGTGATCGCTGTCAGCGGCCACTTCTCACTAACCGAAAGCCTGCTGGATTTTGTTGTCGTCGCTGGGGGGGGACTGGTCGTTGGACTGATACTAGGTATATTGATCTCTCAAGCTATCAGCCGCATTGACGATCCATTGATCGAAACTGCCCTGACAACTGTTCTGGCCTTTGGCGCTTACCTGGTGGCCGAAGAATTGCACGTCAGCGGCGTACTCGCGGTTGTGGCTGCCGGATTGGTCAGCGGCAATATTGGCCCGCGTGGCATGTCGCCATCCACCCGTATGTTGGTTTATAATTTTTGGGATTACGCGGCTTTTCTGGCTAACTCATTCGTGTTCCTGTTGATTGGAATGCAAATCGATTTACTAATTTTAGTGGCAAACTGGCAGGTTATCGGATGGGCCATTCTCGCAGTACTGATAGCTCGGGCGGTGGGAGTTTACGGGCTTTCGTGGATCGGGCCTGGCATCCCTCGGCGATTCAAGCATATTCTTTACTGGGGAGGTCTGCGCGGCGCCATCTCCCTGGCCCTGGCTATGAGCCTGCCGGCAGCGCTGGGCACAGCCAGAGATGAAATTCAGGCCATGACATTCGGCGTAGTGCTCTTTACACTGCTGGTGCAAGGGCTGACCATGAAACCATTGGTTCAGCACATGCAACTCATTCAACGCAGCAAAGCCCAAGATGAATACGAAGGCCGTCATGGTCGGGCCGTCATGGCACGCGCAAGTTACGAACGATTGAAAAATATGTACCACGAGGGGCTTCTCTCGACGCATGTGTGGGAGATACTATCAACACCGTTGAAACAACATGCTCAAGGCATGGCAGATGCCGTTACCGAAACGCTGCACGCAAGCCCTGATCTGGAAACCAACGTAATAGACACTGCCATACGAGAACTACTGCAAACTCAGCGCAATTCGTTGACCGCCTTGATGAGAGACAATATCATCTCTGAAGAGATATTTTCCCGGCTACTCGGCGAAGTCGATAAGGCCCTCACAGAACCCCGCACCAATATGATCGAACTGCTGAGACATCGAACCAGTGATCCAGTTCGCAAATTGATGGCTGCCGTTGTACAAGAAAGAGATATCGAAAACACGATCAGTGTACTCAACCGTCTGGGTCTTCCCGCCACGCGCTTGTCGAGCACAGGTGGCTTTCTCGGAGGTAAAAATGTCACTTTGCTTATCGGCATCCCGGAGGGATATGAGTCCATGGTCATTAGAGCCATCAACGAGGGCAGCCAACAACGCACTGGGTTTCTAACCGCCTCCGACGAGGGCAATCAAACTGCAATTTCTAAACCGGCATATATCACAGTAAAGGGAGCCATAATCTTCACCTTCGAAGTGGAGCGTTACGAGGAGTTGTAAATAATGAAGATGATCTTCGCCATTGTCGATGACACCAAATCTGCGGTAATTTCCCAAGCTTTGCTAACAGCCAACTTCCGAGTAACCCAACTGGCATCCACAGGGGGATTCCTGCGGGGAGGCGCCACCACATTGATGGTGGGAGTAGATGACGACAAAGTGGAACCAGCCCTACAGGTGATTCGAGAACTTATACCACCTTTGTCCGATCCAGATGAAAAACAAGCTACCCTCTACGTACTCAATGTAAAAAGCTTCGACCGCGTGTAGTTATAAACTTTCAGAAAAAGATTTTGTCTCAGCGTGTCATTGCGAGCCGACGCTTTCCCTGGCACCAGCCACCAGGACCAGGTGTCGGTGAAGCAATCTCCTTCTTGCCAAGCGAGAAATTTGCTGTCGTCAACGCGCTGGCTATGCGCAGATCGCTGCGGTTGAGAATGTATCCAACGCCCTTCCACCATTTCCCATCGACATTGGCCGGGCGGCTATTTTTACCTTTGATGTCGAACGCTACGAGGAACTCTAACTATGAAAATGATCGTCGCGATTTTACAGGATGACGATGCCGAATCTGTCTCTCAAGCATTGATCGAGGCCGGAATGACCGTAACTCGGATTGCATCCACAGGAGGATTCCTCCGCCAGGGGAGGAGCACTCTTATGGTAGGGGCAGAAAAAGAAAAAGTTGACGATGTCATTAAATTGATCGACAAAAACTGCGCCCCCTCTATCGAGCCTATGCACAAGAAAGCAACGCTTTTCGTGCTCAATGTGGAACACTTCGAGCAGATTTGAAGCGTGATGCGTGAGGCGTGAAACGTGGAGGGTGGAGCGTGGTGCGTGATGCAGGATGCGGGATGCGTGACACTCCGGTACGGCGAAAAAAGCAAAAAATCCGTGTAATCCGTGGTTAAATTTTGGTTCTGGTCTGTCCGGGTTAGGGTCTATCTCTATTCGTGAAATTCTTCGACCTTGTAAACTAACACTTGCAATTTCTCGTGCCGCCACATATCCTCAGGCCTCCCCATTTTGATACATAGGTGGCCCAGAAACTCAGATGGGGAAGGTATCTTCTCCCATACTTGAGGGAGAAAGGTAGCCCGCCGAAATCCATCTTTCAAAACCACTCCATCAATGCCAGGCCGCAAACTAGCCAACAGATCATCGGGACCTGTGTAGTCCAATGGCTCTGGCTTCGTCAGGCGCGATACTTCGATAGAAATATCACCTATTTCACCGGGGGTTACCGGCGGGAAACGATAATCTTGGGTTGCGGCGTCTACCGCATGTTCACACACATCTTCAGCCAGAGGCCGGTACGGCTCCAGTGTCCCAATGCAGCCGCGTAGTTGCCCTCTTTTTGTGAGAGTAACGAAAGATGCTCCCTGCTCTCGTAGAATGGAGGGGAAAGCACCCAGGTCGAGAGGCTCTAAGGGCTTACCGTGTACCCCCAATTCCAACGCCTGACGGGCCAATTTCAAAAGCAAATCTTGTTCTTGATGAGTCAGTTTTTTTGTTGTCATATCGAAGCCTTTATGAGTCAGTATCTTGCAATTTGGGGAATAGAGATTGGAGATTGGAGATTCCTGGTTTCCCAATCTCCAATCTCCAATCTCCAATCTCCAATCTCCAATCTCCAATCTCCAACCCCTATTTTACCCAAAAACCTTGCCTTTTACATCTAAATTGAGTACTATCAGGGCGATTTTACATTACAGGCGATGAAAATATGAGCAGAGAGTCCTCCACTCCACCAAAACAAGTAAACATCAGTACGTTGTTAGCTGACAACCTGCGCTCCATTCTGACCGTTGTGGCCGTAGCAGTGGTTGTGGCAACTCTTTTCACTGCTTCGACACCTCCGGGGCTGCTGTCTGGCGGCCTGACAGAGAGGCTCGCCGAGGCCATTCGCGCAGCAGCCACTCCCACCCAGGTATGGCCTACGCCTACCGACCGTCCCCGGCCGCCTATTGGCATCGTGGTAGGGCACTGGGGAGACAACAACGATCCAGGTGCGGTTTGCGCGGATGGCCTGACGGAGTTTCAGGTCAATCAAGATATTGCGTATCTCGTACAAAAAAATCTCTCAGCAGAAGGATTCGACGTAGACTTGCTCCAAGAATTCGATCCAGGGTTGAACGGATACCAGGCACTGGTGTTGGTCTCTATCCATGCGGATTCTTGTGAATACATCAATGCTCAAGCTACCGGCTTCAAAGTGGCATCCACGTTGAACAATCCCCACCCAGAGAGATCTGCACGGCTAACCGCCTGCCTCCGCAACCGCTATGCGCAGGCAACGGGCTTGACGGTACACAACAGCGTAACGCCTGACATGAGCAGTTATCACGCCTTCGACGAAATCAACGATGAGACCCCTGCGGCAATCATCGAAACCGGCTTCTTGAACCTTGACCGTGTAAAGCTGACTCAAGAAACCGATCAGGTTGCCCGCGGCATCTCCGATGGCATCTTATGCTACCTCTACAACGAAGATATCTTGCCAAATCCCACAGATGAACCCTGAGATCAACCCGGCCCAACACGTCCTTCAACGAGCAAAGAGCGCGCTCGAGCGTGGTGACCGGCGAGCGGCCCGCCGCTGGGCTGAAGAGGCCGCATCTCTGGCTCCCGAGCGGGAGGAGCCGTGGCTATTCTTGGCAGCCCTGGCTTCGCCGCGCGCCAGTCTGGCTTATCTCGAACGCGCATTAGAGATCAACCCGCAAAGCCAGCGAGCGCGCCAGGGGATGCGCTGGGCGGTAACACGATGGCGCGCCATTCCCGAACCCACTCGTCCGCGGCGGCAAATTGTCGCCCCGAATATCTCGCCAGGAGCACTGACGCGTCCCCGTCCAGCGGTTCTGCCATGGACTATCGCAATTTTCATTCTGCTGGCCGGGTTTATGATCTGGTTTGGCACTCCCAGTTTCTCTTTCGCATTCAATTCCGGGAACCTGGCAGCTTTATCTCAGGCAGGGGTGGAAAAAGCTACCCATACGCCAACCCCCACAGCAACATTTACGCCCACGCCAACCTTCACCCCAACGCCCACGCCAACCAATACTCCGACGCCCACACCCACGCCCACTTTCACACCCACTAATACGGCAACCCCCTTGCCGAGTAAGACACCCATCCCGCCAACCACTGTAGTCGATCCCAATCCCGGTGTATCTCTGCCGCCAGGTGTGGAACCGGGAGAGCGTTGGATTGACGTGAACCTGACAACCCAACATACTTACGCATACCAGGGCAAGAATCTCGAAAATTCTTTCCTCGTTTCCACCGGTACATGGCAGACCCCTACCGTTACCGGGCAATACCGAATCTACGTCAAATACCGCTACGCGCCCATGTCTGGACCGGGATACTACCTTCCCAATGTCCCGTATGTCATGTATTTTCATAAAGGGTATAGCCTCCACGGAACCTACTGGCACAACAACTTTGGCACACCAATGAGCCACGGATGTATAAATATGATCACAGATGATGCTGGTTGGGTTTATAATTGGGCTTCAATTGGCACGTTGGTCAATATTCATTATTGAAACGCGAAAACGCGAAACGATTTTATCCCACTTAGCTACGCTTCGGGGATTACGTCACGCATCACGCTTCATGCCTCACTCTACATGGAATTTTGGATGCTTATTTTTCTGGAGTTCCCATTATTGATTGAAAATGCGTATTTCGAATTCGATCTCTCGGCGGGATTTTCTCAAACTCAGCGGGGTGGGGTTGTATGGGCTGTTTGCATCCCCTCTGAGAGGTTTCGGCAACCTGCTATCCAACCAGCAAGGACGCGTGATCTACAAACTTATTACGGTGTATGACCAGCCCTCGCTCTCGGGGGAGGTTGTCAAACAATATTGGCTCGACACGGTAATCGCCATCACGGAAGCAACCATTGGGGATGACGAACCAGCCTACAATCGAGTCTGGTACCGCCTTGGGAGTGAGGGATACGCCCACTCCGGCGGCATCCAGCCGGTGCGCACACTCATCAATCTTCCATCATCCAACATTCCACAAGGCGGGCAATTGGCGGAGGTTACCGTCCCATACACCGACGCCTGTTGGGAGCCAGACGAAAATCAGGATGTGGCCTACCGCTTCTACTACGAGACCACCCACTGGGTTATCGGGCTGACTCACTCCCCCAATGGGACGCCGTGGTATCAGGTGCTGGATGACAAGTGGGAACTTGTTTTGTTTGTCCTGGCCCGGCACTTGAGGCTGATTCCCCCATCCGAACTCAGCACACTTTCGCCTGATGTTCCCCCTGAGGCCAAACGGGTGGAGGTACGCACCCAAGAGCAGGTGGTGATCGCCTACGAGTGGGATCGACCGGTTTTTATGGCACGCACAGCCACCGGAGCAGAATTCAGCAATGGCAAGTTTTACACTCCCCTGGGACGCCACAAAACCTTCCACAAACGCCCATCCCGGCACATGGCAGCCGGAAATTTGGCTTATAATGGCTTTGATCTACCAGGTATCCCATGGGTGTGTTATATAACCGAAAGTGGGATTGCCTTTCATGGAACTTACTGGCATAATGACTACGGTCGGCCGCGCAGTCACGGCTGTATCAACTTGACCTCACAAGCCGCCAAGTGGATTTACCGTTGGACGCTTCCCGCTGTTCCAACGAACGAGCAGCGCGCTTACGATGAATTTGCCACTAGAGTTGATATTGTATAGATGTCAAGATAATGTTTTTGACTCTGCTTACCCGGATGTCATTCCCAAAGGGACAAGTGTCCCACAGGGATAAGTATGCGAAGCAGATTCACCGCTGAAGCAATCTGGCACTTGGCAAGGATGAGATTGCTCACCTGCACTGCACCAAACGCAGTGCGGTGCAAGTGTCAGCGGTACAGCTGCTTCACAATGACACGCGGAGCCAATAGTTTTTTTTCTGAAAGGAGATAGCCATGCACTCTGCATTTCAATTCAACCAATATCTGCTCAAAAGACAGGTGTTCGCACTGACCGGAAAATTCCGCATCTATAATCCTGACGGGCAACTGGTACTCTTCAGCCAGCAGAAGATGTTCAAACTCAAAGAGGATATCCGCGTTTTCTCCGATGAGAGTATGACACAAGAACTGCTGCGTATCCAGGCTCGGCAGATCATCGACTTCTCGGCGGCTTATGATGTGGTAGACCCGGCGTATCAAACCAAAGTAGGATCGCTGCGGCGCAAGGGTTTCCGCTCGATGATGCGTGACGAATGGGTAGTGCTAGATGTTAACGATCAACCCATCGGTATTTTGCATGAAGACAATATGACCCGGGCGTTGCTCCGCCGTTTAATCCTGGGTTCGCTGCTCCCGCAAGATTACGACTTATTGATCGGAGATCGCCGGGTGGCAGATTTCCGCCAGCGATTCAATCTCTTCCGTTACGAACTCGGCCTGGATTTCAGTATGGATACCGCCAATCAACTGGATCGCCGCATCGGCATTGCCGCGGCCATTTTATTGGGCACTATCGAAGGTAAACAAAAATCTTAAGCATCTTATCAAAAAGAAGAGGTGGTGGGTTCGATATACTTCTGCGACGTATTTCGAACCCACCTTTCCATCATCTACTATAGTACCCTATGGGTATAAAGACGATATAAAATTTATGCCAAAACAACCCCTTTTTGCAGGCCTCGTAATCGACGAATATGACAACCCCGCAGAAACCGCTTATGTGGGGGATGAACCTTGTTACGTTGTGAACGACGCCGGATTCCGTCGTCATATTCCATCCGAGCAAGTTGACCGCCATGTACTTAGCAAAATGCGAGAGATGATCCAGGGACACGAAGACATACTCAGCGAACAGGCCGCTAAAATGCTCGGTCAAGATGATATTTTCACTCGCGCAATGATCGAAACGCAGCTCAAACAAATGGACCAACAGTTCGATCGCATCTTGGAAGCTGGTATCCCCGAAGACGGTCGCGCCTATATGGGCATGACCGGGTTCCGGATCCGCATCAATGTTCATGGAGATGTGGTAGAAATCGAGCAGCCAGGCATGGTGGAGGGTGAGGCGTGAGGCAGGAGGCAGGAGGCAGGAGGCAGGAGGCAAGAGGCAAGAGGCAAGAGGCAGGAGGCAGGAGGCAAGAGGCAGGAGGCAGGAGGCAAGAGGCAGGAGGCAGGAGGCAGGAGGCTAGAGGCAGGAGGCAGGTGGCAGGAGACAAGAGGCATGTTATCGCCCTCCACCCTCCACCCTCCACCCTCCACCCTCCACGCTTCAGGCTTCACGCTTCACGTCTCACTCGAATAGAAGTTATAGACCAAACTATCAATAGGAACAGAAAACAAAATGCGAACCAAAAAACTCTCTCTTATCATCGCCATAAGTGTTCTGCTCCTCGTGAGCTTTGCGTGCGGAATTCTATCCCCTTCGGAATCATCTGAGCCGGCCGAAAAGCCGACAGAAGTTCCCGCCATCGCAGAGCCAACCACGGCCCCGCTCGCGGAGGCAAACCCTACTGAAGAAAATTCAACACCCTTAGAATCGGCAGAAGACATTACAAGCAGCGAGGTCCTCATTACGCCACCGCCAGCCGATTCTGGAGCCTGTGCTAATGTGCTGTATCCCCTGATCCCAGGCTACCAATGGGTCTACGAAGTCGTTTCCCCCGAAGAAACATCCCAGATCGGTCTGACCGTGACAGAAGTGAACGGGAATCAGGCCACCATCAACACCCTCCACCTCGATACCGGAATAACTACTGAGACCAAAGTAGACTGTGACGAGGGCGCCATCCTGAATTTTCCCATCATCATGCTCGGTTTTCTGGTTGGTGATGCTGATGGGGCTTTTCAAGTGGAATATATGGATGGTGTATTCGTACCCAGCTACCAGACGTTGGAAGACCAAAATTGGGAACTCATCTGGACTGGAGAATACATCGCCTCGGGGACCATCGAAGCGGAAGCAGATGGCGACCATATCACGGGCAGTCTGCAAGACAGCCCAATGACAATGGAATGGCAAGTCCCCGTCGAAGGTCAGGATATCTTCGACGCCATCGAAGTTCAAGCTGGTAACTTCCCGGAGGCAATCAAGATCGAGCGCAAACTCACACTCGACTTCACCGCTGAACTTGAAGAAGATGGGGTAAAGGAAACCCTATCGGCCGTCCTCGTCCTATACACTCATCTGTGGTTCGAGCCAAATATGGGGCTGCTCAAACAAAAAGTTGAGCGCGCTAGTATCGAGATTTATGGCATCAGCTTCCCTGTAGTTATGGAATCCACTATTGAACTGATGAAGTTCCGTGTGGACGGGGGTTAGGAGTTAGGGGTTAGGGGTTAGGGG
>JBDRGC010000147.1:0-2581 GCA_043818215.1 Chloroflexota bacterium
CCACTGGAACAGGCTGTCGCCTATGCTAACGCGGCGGGCGCTATCGCAGTTACCATCATGGGCGCAGAACCATCTATGCCCACTCAACAGCAGTTGGAACAATTTCTGCAAGAGAGAGTTTGACCTTAATGACTAATGTTAGACTTGCATTCCGCACTTTTAAAAAAGGGTTAAGTATGGTAGAATAGCAGCACTAACACTGATAATGAGGTGCGGCAATGACCGATATATAGGACAATGAGGAGTTCGAGACCCGGGCGATTGGGCCATTGGTGCTCACAACCCCGTTTCTGCGGCGTTTGGGGTTGCGTGAGATTATCAATCGACTGTGTCCCCGAGCCGAGCAAGCTGATATGGAACACGGCGTAGTTGCTGAGTTGGTCGTTCAATGCCGGTTGACAGAGCCCCAGGCACTGTACGATATGCCAACTTGGGCCGCAAAGTATGACCTTGTGGCGCTGTACCCCGAGTTTCTGGATAACGACAAGCTCAATGATGATCGGGTAGGTAGAATGTTGGATGCCATCTACGAGCATCGCGCCGTCATCTGGGGTGAATTGATTGCCCAAGCCGCCTGGGAGTATGAGATTGATCTGACCCGACTTGCATGCGGACACAATGGCGATTAAGTTTGCAGGCGCATTTAAACGCGGTAGTGAGTACACCGACGCCTGGCGCTTCGCTGGGCTTACGGCAACCGCTCTCTCCACTGCAAACCAGCCGAAGGAAGGCGTCGTTCACGCATCGCACGCTGACGATGAGACGGTGCCACGTCTGGAGCCAGGATACAATCCACAAGGAGAATGGGTGCAGCAGTTGAAGCTGTTTGCTTTGGCGGCTGGGGATGGCAGGTTGCCGGTGTGGTTTGACGTCCTTAATGGAGGGGACGGGGATACCTCGATTTATGTTCCGCAGTTTGAGGCATACTTTACGCATGCGCAATTGGCAACCCACCTGCCGCTTTCCCAAGTAATCGTGCTGGGTGATAGAAAGATGCCTTGGGTGATAGAAAGATGCCTACGGAAGAGAACCAACTGGCTTGGTTGCGACTTGGCGTGGGCTACATTGGGCCACTGACGATGCAAGACCATCACCGCCAGGCCCTGCGTGAGTTGTCTTCTCAAGGCCAAATCTGGACTGAACTCCCCTATGTCGCCCAGCGGGATGTGAACAAAGACGAAGGCAAGCGCACGGTCTATCGAGGGTTGGGGCACACAGTCACGCTCAAGGACCCAAAAACCCCACTTTCGTACTCCGTGCGGCATCTTTACATCCATTCCAGTGCCCTGGCCGAGCGAGAAGCGGAGAGACGTCGAGCCGAGATGACAGCTATCGAGGCGGAAATCAAGCGTATTGCTGGCTTGGTTAACAAGTACGACTATAAGACGCCGGAAATCATCGTCCGCCGGGTGCAACAGAAGGCATTCAAGAAACGCCCCGCCCAACGCTACTTCCACATTCAGGTTGTGGAACATGCTGACCGACCAGAAGCGCCACTCGAATTTGTGTCCACGGTAGATTATGAGCAGGCAGCACAGGATGCTGAGTTGGATGGGGTATATTTGCTGGTTTTCTTTTCGACTGAGCTTCCTGACGCCAGCATCTTGCAGGAGTGTCTTGTTGGTTTCGACACCAATTCCGAAAGTTCTTGTCGAAACCAACAAAAAGAGTGGAAGGGGCAGTACAAGGTTGAGCATTGCTTTCGGCTGACTAATCAGCTTTTCCAGTTGGGGCCGGTTTTCTTGAAGAACCCGCATCGTATCGTCAGCCTGACCTTCTTGATTATGGTGGGCTGCCTGATAGCAGGTTTGATTGAACGTCAGGTTCGTCGCGTCTTGGCCCAACAGCAAGAGCCAATCCATGGTCTGATGCCTGAGGGCCGGGACACCTTGAAGCCGACCATACCCCGGATCCTGAAGGCCTTTGCCCATTACAGTATCGTTCACATCAAGCAGATAGATAGCAGCTTGGTACAGCGTAAGTTTGCCAAGTTGGACCCGGTTCAACAACAGCTTCTTTCCGTGCTGGGATTGCCCTACCCGGCTGAACTGTTCGGCCAGCCCGTCCTGCCCTGAAGGCATCCTGGGGTGCAGTATGTCTATGGAAAATTGACTGATGTCACCATATAGATGGTATAGTTTCATGACGACCATCTTGAGCAAATTTTTGGGGTTCGAATAGAACAAAACCATTGGTTCTTTCCTTTCCCGTAACTTAGATAGATTGCCATAAATAGCCAGGTGGAAGGAAATCGGATTTTTGCTTTAGGGATTATGCGCCCAAATAACGCCTTCGAAAACATTCTTAGCTATGAGGACTGGTTTACTTCGTAAACGCAGTTGACCTTCTTTACATGAAATAAACGCGTCTACGGGGCATATAGAGCGTCTGAAGGGCAAAATTTTTGGACGGCACAGAAGTTTGATTAGAAAAAACCCCCAATTAGTAAAAATTTGGGTCAAGAAGCAAAGCTAAAAGAAGCGAAGCCACACTTACTTATCATAGCGCAGGATTCGACAAGCAAAAAGCTTTCTAACAAGTGCGGAATACAAGATTAATAGGGGCTTTGATGAGGCCAACG
>JBDRGC010000148.1:0-7299 GCA_043818215.1 Chloroflexota bacterium
AAGACATTTCGCCGGTTGAGCGGTGTCCTGAGTTCATCGAAGGGTAGCCGATGCTTTCCCGGCGTATCGACATCGTGCCCTTTAGGGTAAACCCAGAAATGTCGCTTTGACCAAGTAATATCGCTTGATTTCGACACCGTACCTGCGTTCGGCGCAAGTGCACAGTGCCTGCATAGGTATACGGGCGACGAAAAACATATCGCCCACTCAATCAGCGCTTTCAAATCAAATGAAACACACCCCATTGATTTTTGTACGGCAGAAATTCCTGGCCTACACTGCAAAGTGGAGTGCCGCGCCCAGGGCCAGGGCAATCTGCGCCAGATGATAGGTTAGCATTATCTTGACACGGGCGTTGGTGATGGGACCCACGAACCGCACCCAGGCATTCATAATGTCGGAAACGCAGAAGAACAAGGCCCCAGCGCTGACCCACAAAGCCGAAGTGTAGTGCCATTGGTCGTCAAGCAGCGTGGTCAGGGCGGAGTAAAGCATAATCGAGATGATCAATGCGTAGATACTGACCGGGATTTTCATGCGGGTATTCCCCGAGGCTTCCATTCCCTGTGCCAGCCGGCGGTAAACACCGGCGCCGGTGATGAATACCAGAAGCGCAACGAGTGCGCCGGGTAAATAGGTTCCGGGCGGCGGAAATACACCCCCAAAGCCCGCAATGTAGAAGATATGTCCTACCAGAAAAGCCACCAACCCGGGCAGGAAAAATCGCTCTGGCAGCATTAGGAAGACATCTCCTACCAGACAGAAGGCCAGTGCCACTACGAACCACAGCAGAGGGAACGTGCTAATATTTCCCAGCAGTGAGGGCAGATCACTGTAAGTCCACACCCAGGCAATCAGCGACAGCATCATAGCGGGTTTACTGAGATAGATCAACCAGCGGATGCTCTTGTATTCGGCAGCCCATTCGAGGGCCGCGAAGATAAAAGTCAGGAAGAGCAAAATCATCGCAGAGGCGGTAGACATTTTTCACAACTCCAATTTGATCAAGCAAGCACGATGGTTGAAACCATCGTCTGATACCCGAAGTGCGTTGAAACGCACTAAATTCTAAATTCGCACTAATATGAATGACTACAACCCGTTTCCAACGGGTTTCATGTATCAGACGGCGAATTCATTCGGCGGTTGAGCTCGGTGCAGATGCTGGCAAATCCTTACAGCTCAATATGTTCAAACAAGGTAACTACTCAGCCAGCCCCCCTAACCCCCCAACTTTGGGGGAACCCCATACTCAGCCCAATTTGAGAGAGAACCCGTGTTGCTCCCCCCAGAGTTGGGGGGCAGGGGGGCGCTTCGGGCGTTGTTTAGCCAGATTCATCGTCTGCCTGAGTAATCACCGAATAAGTTCAGATAGCTGCTCAACAAAGTAAGAATCATCAATAAGCATCTTCCCCATTCGCATGAGATCGACAACCAAACCAATGATAAAAAGCCTGGAATCCTGATCATCCATATCCTCGAAATTCACCACAGTACTCTGACGAGGGTTGCCCTTCCAATCTTCTGCTCTGTTCCGATAAATAAATCTCGACTGCACTTGCCCATTAGTATCCGTATACCGCGCAAGCCCATAATATCGACTCTCGTCGCGGTTTCTGTTCCACAATGCTGTCAAAGAATATAGCGGAATCGTACGAAAAAGAAAACCCTTTGCTATCACTGCAAATTTTAGCCAATAATCATTACCCACACTCAACCGGTCAGCGAGTTTCTCAGCGATTCCAGGCAATTTCTGAGAGTAAATTATCGGCGATAATGGGGTAGCAGGCATCAAAGCGGCAATGATATCCCTAAAGTTTTCTTCCACAAAAGATAAACACAGCCGGATTGCGTATTCGTCCTCGCCAAAGGCCGTACGGATTAATCCCACAACCCCCTCTCGAACAGACAGGTTCGTTCCAAGTGGAATGATACCGCTGGTGGGCTGCCAGTATAGATAACGGCTTATCTCTACAAACCAATCAATCAATTTAACTTCTTCTCGACCTGACATAGGTTTTTTCCTCTCAATTCACAAGATAAAAGCGAATTCATTCGTCGGCAAATCCCGATGGTTGAAACCATCGTCTGATACACAAAGTGCGTTGAAACGCACTAAACTCGCACTAATTATAATGATTATAACCCGTTTCCAACGGATTTCATGTATCAGCCGGCAAATTCATTCACCGGCTTGCTTGCTCTCCATATTATAATGGAGCCCATCCCATTACTTTATTCCTCATTCCAAATTACACCTCCAATGGAAACCAAAGCTCCCAACCCTATTACTCACTTACAAGACAAGCAATCTTTCCCCATCATCGCGGCATATTTCGAGTTCGCCCACCTGAAGCAGCTTTACCGCCAGGGCTGGCTGATGCACGGCATCCCGCCGGAACGCTGCGAGAGTGTGGCGGAGCATTCCTTTGGGGTGGCGTTGCTGGCCCTGTTTCTGGCGGATGCCCACTTCCCGGTACTCGACACAGGCAAGGTGCTTCGCATGGCGCTGCTGCACGATATTGGCGAGGTTTACGCGGGTGACATCGTCCCTGGGGCAGGGGTCAGCGCCGGGGAGAAACATCAGCTTGAAACGGAGTCCGCCTCTCGGGTTTTGGGGAGGCAGCCCCGTGGGAAGGAATATCTGGCCCTGTGGGAAGAATTCGAAGAGGGAGAATCCCCCGAGGCCCAGTTCGTCCGCCAAATCGACACATTGGAGATGGCCCTGCAAGCCAGCGTCTACGAACACCAAAAGCTGGCCGACTTGGGTGATTTCTACAAATCCGCGGGGAAGGGGTTGTGGTCCCCGGAATTGCTGGCTATTCTCAGAGAATTGAAAAAACTGCGCTCGAAACCTCCCGCAGATTCATAACCTACGGGAGGCTGAAGAAGACAAAGGAGATAACGATGCGCTTTGGAATCATGTCCGCCCAATTGAATTTGCTGATCCCCGCGGGATTGCCCGCCGAGGAGTTGCTGACCCATATCGCCAAAATCAGCCACGCCGGCCTGATCCGGGAACTGGCCGGGCGCGGTTTCGACCCCATCGAGTTGAACGGTGACCTGGCAATGCTGCTCCCCCACCTGTACGCGCCGCCGGTCATCGAGCAGTTGGCGGCGCTCGAAGCTGAGATTGGTGTGTGCTACACCGTCCATCTGCCGCTGTGGTCGATAGAAACTTCCACCCCCCAGGCAGCGGTGCGAAAAGGCTCGGTGCAGGCCGTGATCGACAGCATCCGGGCCACCCAACCGCTGGAGCCGGAGGCCTACGTGCTGCATGCTACCGGCGCGCTGGCCGCCGAATTCTACCGCATGAATTTGCCCGATCTGGTAAAAAGCTTCCTTTTGGGACAATTCCAAAACGGCGCCCGCGAGAGCATCCAGACCATCCTGGCCGAGACCGGGATTCCCAGCCGCAAGATTGCCATCGAGACTATCGAGTTCCCCTTCGAGATGACTCAGGCTTTGGCAGATGAGCTGGATCTCTCGATTTGTTTCGACACCGGACACGTGCTGGTGGGCTTCTCCGGCCCGGTGGATTTTTTCGATGCTTTGGAGCAATGCCTGCCCCGCATCAGCGATATCCACCTGCATGATGGACCGTGGCAAGACCCCGAGCAGAATATCGGCTACGGGAAAGACCACCAAGCCCTGGGCAAGGGTGACCTGGACGTGGTGCGCTTGCTTGACCGGTTGAGCGAAGCAAATTACACCGGCCCGGTGATCTTCGAATTGACCGTAGAAGAAGCTCTGGATTCTCTCGAAGTGATCCGCGCTGTGCGCCCGGAACTGCTTTCGGAGCGCGTATCCCAGAGAATAGGAACGCACTAACTTCCCACCAACGCAGGCCAGTCGATGGCGTGTCCTGTTTTGTACAAGCCGTGGTCGTCATCGACTGCATGGAAGGTTAGATTCAGGAATACTTTCTCTGCCAGGGGCTGCACTAAATCCAGCGGGATAACCTCGTCTCGCTCCCCGTGGTACACCACCGTCGGAACGGATACCGGTTCCGGCGAGTGGCTGGCGAACTCCGGCCAAACCAGAGCCGGCGCCAGCAGGATGAGTTTCCGCACACGGTCAGGGTGGTGGCAGGTAAACAAAGCCCCCATCAGACCCCCGAAGCTGGAGCCGATAATGATCCACTGAGGCGGCTCACTCGCGCCGGTTTCAGCCGGGATCAAGATCGCGGTGAGATGCTCCATACGCTCCGCGAGCGAGCCGCGGAAATCTGGCGTCAGGATGCCCGTAAAGATGCCGCGGAGCAACCGGGCTTTGACGCCCTGACTACTGCCCTCGAGTCCGTGGATGAAGATCAATTGGCGGGTGTTGGTCATGGGGTTGGGGATTGGAGATTGGAGATTGGAGATTGGAGATTGGGGATTGGGGGTTGGGGATTGGGTATTAGGGATTAGGGACTATGGATCAGGGACCAGGGATTAGGGATCAAGGAAACCTTGCCCCCAGTCCCAGTCCCTAGTCCCCAGTCCCTAGTCCCTAGTCCCTAGTCCCTAGTCCCTGGTCCCTGGTCACTGGTCACTGGTGACTAGACCCCATTCTATACGGGTTGACATGGGAGTCAAACTGATTTCGATGATTATAACCCGTTTCCAACGGGTTTCACGTATCAGACGGCGAATTCATTCATCGGCTTGGTATAATACGGGGCGGAGTTACAAAAACCAATTGCAACGCAAGACGTGAAATGTGAGATGTGACGAGTGAAACGTGAAGCGTAAAGTCTCAGTTGAAAAAGCATCACGCCCCACCCTCCACTCTTCACCCTCCACGCTCCACCCTCCACCTTCCACGCTCCACGCTTCACTCATATCGTCCCGACACTTGCACCGTAACGCAAGTGCAGGTGTGTTCCTGCGGGATCACGCATCACAAGAGGCAAACAATGAGTAAAATAAATCCGATACTGACACGTAGATTGGCATGGCTATTATGCTCTGGGCTGGCTCTGGCTGGGTTGATCATTGGCATTCGAGCGATCACGAATTTCAACAAGGCCGCGATCACCATCGAATGGGCCACAGAGAGTGAACTTGATACTGTTGGATTCAACCTGCTGCGTGGCGAAACCGAAGATGGGCCATTCGAGCAAATCAACGCGCAAATCATTCCTTCGTCACCCGATCCGCTCACCGGGGGGGAATATTCCTTTAACGACCCGGATGTGGAATCCGGGCAAACATACTACTATATGCTGGAAGAAATCGAGGCCAGCGGTGGAACCAACCAGCACGGGCCGATCATCCAGGTGGCCACCAATACTTCCAAAGTGAATCTTCTCCTGGCAGTGGTGTTGCTCGGCAGCGCTGGTTTTTACACCTGGCTCCTGCTGACCACACACGAGCAACACAACGAAGAGGCGTAATGTCTGCACCCACAATATCAGAGCACAACACCTGCGCGCTTTCAATTGCGGGAATCGGCGTCTCGGCAACCTGTGATAATCCCAAGCTGGCGCAAGCGCTGCAACGCCGGTACCGGGATTTCCCCGCGGGGGAGGATATTCATCTCTCCGTGGAAATCAAACTGACAGGCCGAGAGCGGTCTTCCGCCATGTTGGACACGGGTGCCACATTCGAAGATGGCAGGCTGCATTTCACCGCGTCGGGCTACCGGGGCCTCATCGATGAGACCGCAGGTATAGGCCAGTTAGCTCTATCCTCGGCTCAACCAGTCGAGGAGGTGGAATACTTCCTACGGGTGGCTTATGCCCTGCTGTCCATCCAGGCAGGCGGGATAATGCTCCACGCCGCCGGGGTCGGGCGCGATGGCAAAGCCTATCTTTTCTTTGGACATTCCGGCAGCGGCAAGACCACCGTCGCACGCCTGTCGCCCAACGATACCGTGTTGAACGACGATCTGGTGCTGCTAATGCCAGTGCCTCCGGCGGAGGGGGCTGGCTGGCAGGTTTTCGGCACCCCCTTCTGGAACCCTACCCAGGTGAGGCCAACCCCCGCAAGTGCGCCCCTCGCTGCTCTGTACCGGCTGGTGCAAGACAAAAAAGTCTATTTGCAGGCTATCAGCACCAGCGAGGCCATCGCCGAACTGATCTCCAATGTGCCCGTCATCCCGTCAGACCCGGTACGCAGCCTGGAATTGTTGACCCGGCTGCACAAAATCCTGCAAACCACCCCAGCTCACAAATTGCACTTTTTGCCGGACGACTCTTTTTGGGATATGGCGGAGATTGGAGATTAGAGATTGGAGATTGGAGATTAGAAGTTAGGGGTTAGGGGTTAGGGGTTAGGGGTTAGGGGTTAGGGGTTAGGAATGGCCTGCTTCCTGCCTCCTGTCTCCTGCTTCCTGCCTCCTGCTTCCTGCCTCCTGTCTCCTGCTTCCTGCCCCCTGCCTCCTGCCTCCTGCCTCCTGCCTCCTGCCTCCTGCCTCCTGCCTCCTGCCTCCTGCCTCCTGCTTCCTGCCTCCTGCTCCCCAATCTCTAATCTCCAATCTCTAATTACAAGATGTAGATGAACAAAGCAACCCGCCCACAGACCCCAGACCGCGATCTGCTGCGCAAGGCTGCCCAGGGCAACGATTCTGCCTTTGGCGACCTTTATGATCGCTACAACGTGCCCATCTACAATTATCTCCTGCGCCTGATCCACGAGCAGACCGCGGCCGAGGACTTGCTGCAAGAGGTGTTCGTGGCAGCCTGGCAAGGAGCGGGGCGATTCCGGGGGCGTGCGTCGGTCAAGACCTGGCTGTTCCGCATTGCCCACAACCAGGCCGTCTCGTGGCTGCGGCACAATAGCCACGAGCAGCCCTCCCCCCAAACCGCGGACGAGTTGCCGGAATCCACCCCGGGAGACGAATTTACGCCCGAGGCTCAAATCATCGCCAGTTGGCAGACGGGGCAAATCACCGCGGCACTGGATCAACTCTCGGAAAAACACCGGGCGGTGGTGGAGTTGACCTTCTCGCATGATTTCTCCCAAAAAGAGATCGCTGACATTATGAACTGCCCCACTGGGACGGTGAAGAGTCGCATGAATTATGCCTTGCAGCGGCTGAATGGCATCTTGAAGAAGATGGGGCTAGGGACTAGGGACTAGGGATCAGGAACAAGGGATCAGGGATCAGGGATCAGGAATCAGGGATCAGGTTACCAATGCACCAATCTCCAATCTCCAATCTCCAATTACCAACTTACCAACCCACCAATTTTGAACCTTTTTGGGAGTTTGGCGACTATAGTTGTAAAGAGATTAAAGATTAATGATTAAAGGCTAGATGAGTAGCTGACCCGATGAAAGATTTACTCCCCTGGTACGCTAATGATAGGCT
>JBDRGC010000149.1:0-2369 GCA_043818215.1 Chloroflexota bacterium
GCGTTTTTCCGCCATTGTCAGGGAAAAAAGAACAGAGAGCGATGATCCTATTCATCGCTCTCTGCCCTGACAACGGCACTCGTACGGCGCTCGGGTCGCTTATCATCCCGTAGCGCAGCGGAGTGGACCTCAGCGTTGCCCTACCCTCCGTTTGAGTACCAAAATTCTACCACACCAACAATCACCCGATGTGGTCAGTTTTTCAATTGACAAAAACAAATGGGCGCGTTTTCGACGCGCGAAACCTTTTTTATCAACCCCAGGTGGGCGCGTTTCTGACGCGCGAGTGGGCGCGTTTTCGATTGACAAAAACAAGAAATACCGTGTTTGCACGAATTGGCGATTTCAATTAGTCCAAAAGACAATCAATTTCAATATCTTCATGCCGCACAGTTGATAAAACATATCCTTGGGCTAAACAGAGCATTTGGGAAAACAGATTTTCGTTTGTTATATTTATGGTATGACGCATTAGGGAGAGAAGGGGCAAAACATCGAGAAGAAACAAAAGGGTTTTTGGAAACGGTTAAATCCGATGGTATAGCGATACATGAATTGAGTTATCAAGAGCTAATTGTCAGGCTGGCAGATGAGTATCGTGTCTTGCATAAAGAGTATGTTGAATACATTACGTGTAGATATTTGTAGCAAGGATGAGTATTTCAAGGTCGAGAGCGGGCTAGTTATGGTAGGCGGGGTCATCACTGACCCCTCCCCTACTACAGAACCGTGCTTGAGACTTTCGCCTCACACGGCTCCTGAGTACCCAAGCTGTTGACATCAGCACCACAACGACTGAACTTTTCCAATCGAGTGGCTTGGCGAATGCAATCGTCATGCTAGAAGTCCCGAAGGAAATCCTGCTTTCACTACGGGAAAACCGTGTGTCTAAAGCCTTGGCATTATGAAAGCCCTTGCCTTCTTGAGTACCCGGCCCACGTCAGCATATCCTGGGCATTACCCCAGGCATTGGCTTCTTGGGCCATCCTACCCGCCGGAGCACACTTGCACCGCACGCAAGTGCAGGTGTACGGATGGTTTCCTGCTCCAGCACGCTGGAGAGCCATCGGCGGGTTACTCCGTTCCGAAGGTTCATTGGTTTGTAACTTTAGGTGGGCACTTTTCCCCAAAAGGGGATAAGTAACGCCGGAGTTCATAAGGTGTGGAAATTACCCACGCAGGGACTGGGTGACCCAGAACTCACATCCCATTTTGGGCCTGCGTAACAGCCGATTGCGCAGGTCGTTCTTGACGACGCTTCTACCATACCTTCACTCATCGTTTGCCACACTTGCACCGCACTGCAAGTGCAGGTGTAGCCACGTGCTCGGCGCGTCGCCCCATTACGGCTTGGAGTTTACACTTGCACCGCACGCAAGTGCAGGTGTCGCCTTTCTACCCTTGCACTCCGACTCCTTGTCTCATGCGTTTTTCTTCTAGCTGTTGCATCACTTCCAATCGAGCGAGTTCTTTTTTGCTCATTGTTAGTAGCTCATCCATTTTTTCTCTGTCCTCTTTTCTTGGTTTGAAAATTTGAAAACAGGACATTTTAACTTGGGAGAAATAGGACTCTACTACTTTGGGCTGACAAGATGACGACAATCGCTGGGACAAGCAACGGAGCCTGTGATCCTTTGCCACGCAGGAGAGGAGCGCAGTATCGCCGCGACGAAGACCTACACAGCTCAACTTGCGGCCCTGGCGCTGTTGGCTTCAGTCATGACAAGGGAAGATCGCCGCCTAAAGGCGTTGGCGGGCCTGCCAAAGGCCATGGAGGCAACTCTTGCGCTAGAATATCAGATCCAGCGGGCTATCAAGCGCTATTATGCCATGGACCGTTGTGTGGTCATCGGACGCGGTTACAATTATGCTACTGCCTTTGAGATCGGCTTGAAACTCAAGGAGCTGGCCTTCATTGTAGCAGAACCCTATTCATCGGCTTGCGTTGATCTCCATCATTTTGGGCCAATACTGATGCACCCAATGGTCAGTTGTGTGGGTTTGGTCAATTTCAATGGTTGTGGAAAAATCGAACACACGCCGGGCGGTGGCATGTAACTCCGGGCGGATGACGACCAGCGCCAGCCTGTATCCTGAGAGAGGGAGAATATCCAGCGCGGCCCGCCAGCCCATCTGGTGAGTCAACTCCAGCGGCCCCAGTTCGTCCACGATCAGCAGGTCGCAGGGTAAGCTGATTTCCAATACCTGATTACCCCATTCCAGGGTTTGCCGGTTGAAATACCAGTCGCCGAACGACAAATCATCCTGGCTTTGGCGGGCCATGGATGCCAGCGGGCGCCGGACGCCTGTGCGCAAGTCCTCGGCCAAGATGCCGGTCTTCGCGCCCGCTTGGGTTTGCACAGGGGAGA
>JBDRGC010000150.1:0-10767 GCA_043818215.1 Chloroflexota bacterium
TTGAAGTGGACAAGTGAGTGCGACACCCAATAGTGAGCGACTGGTTCTCAAACGCTAGAGTGCATGGGTGTAAAGGCGGTCGCCAAAGGCACACTCCGTGAGCTGCCAGCCGAAGGCGGCGACACGTCGAGCACGTGGCTACACCTGCACTTGCAGTGCGGTGCAAGTGTGGTAAACGATGAGTGAAGGCATGGTTGAAGCGTACCTTCGACACTTCCTTCGGTCGCAGGACAGGCGTCATGGAGAACCTGCGGAAACGGCTATTGCGCAGGCCCAAACGGGATTTGAGCTTTGGGTCACCCAGTACCTGCGTTCTGGGCAGGTTTTCGCACAGTCCAGGAACTCCTTGGCCACAAAGACGTCAAAACCACCATGATATACACGCATGTGCTCAACAAAGGCCCCTCGCCGTTCGCAGCCCCCTCGACACCTGATCCCCCACCCGCCACACCTGCGCTTGCGACGGAGCGCAGCGCAGGTGCAAGTGTTCGCCACTCGCCGAATATACAAACGGTACTTATCGCGCGTCTTTGGACTGCATCCCCGCAATGTCAACTCTACTTTTGAGAAAAAGACATTTACACCCCATAACCATTTATCACCCTCCCCAATAAGTAAACCGACAACCCCAAGAACATTCCTGGTAAAGCCGGAACCAAGCCCGTGCGCCGGGACGTCCACCATCGCCGCCATAGTTCTAAGCCCACAAAGGAAAAGACCAAGGCTGGCCATGGGAACAAGACAGCCAATGCGCCCGCTGCCAACAGGTCGGCTCGACCGATAACGCCAGCGCGCACGCCATATCCCATCAATAGCACCGGCCAGGCGGAGGGAACGAATAACAGTGGACAGATCAGGAAACCCGGCCAGGAGCGCACCCAGCCCCAGGCGACAGCCAAAACGACCATAAACGAATTAGCAGGATTAGCGGGAGTGCCCAGCAGCACTGCCCCCAGGAAGAAGACCTCGATAGCCGGGACAGTTCGATAGCGTAAATCGGCCAAACTCAGTAACGAAAAGGCGAACACGGAGAGAATTTCTTCTGTAGGCATCTGGTTATTTACCCAACAATTCCCGCAATTTGATTTGCACCGACTCCATGGGCCACCATTTCCAGAGGATTAGACGACCCTTCCACGGCGACATGATTGCCCTCGTAATAGCGCGCCATGCGTCCGATTGCTTCCGGGTACTGGGGCGCGAATGTGGATAGATCAAAACCCTGTTGTTTTGCTAAATTGTTCAACTGCCCAAAGCTGGTAGCAAACTGACCAGGGTGTCCATCGTAACCGCGCGGCGATAAAGCGTCTGTCATTTGAGACTTTGTCATGCCCAGGCCTTGAGCGATGTCGGCATTGCTTGGCGGACGACGAGGAGGCGACTGATTGGTGTCAGAATCCCCGGACGACGGCGGGGACGGTTGTCTAGTGCCAGAATCCCCGGATGACGGACGAGTCGATTGACTAGAAAAGCGTTCCACGCGGTCTGACAATTCCGTTTTGCGGGCAGCCAGGGTCTCAAGCTGGGCTTGAGAACGTCTAAAGCCAGCCAGTTTATTCATGCCTGACGCACTGGCCCCGGCTCCCTGACGAGTGTAGTCCATAGCATTGCTGTAATGCTGCTGTGCTGCTCCCATGCCACCACCCCCGCCAGTCCTACCACCGGCTGCCGCGCCCCCACCGGTTGCGCCACCCATACCCCCCCCACCAGCCCTACCACCAGCTGCCGCTCCTCCACCGGCCATAGTTGCGCCGCCCATGCCACCACCACCGGCTGCCGCTCCCCCACTGGCTGCCGCTGCGCCGCCGTCCATGCCGCCACCACCGGCTGCCGCTCCAGCACTAGCCAGCCCTCCACCTCCTCCAACACCGGCCATAGCTGCGGTCTCTACAACCCCCTTGGCGGCATCAGCGAACTTCCCTACCGCATCCAGGGTAGCGGAAATGGTGAACTTGCCCAGAATGCCTGCCAGGGAAAGCATAGCTCCCGCACTGCCCATCACCCAAAAGGTGCGGATGAGTACAGCCAACATCCCAGATCCAGCCCCGGGTAAAGAGATAGACACAGATGCCTTGAACAAACCACCGACCACAATGGGCAATAGGGCAATAACGCCAACGGCCTTGATCCACAAGCCTCGCATCCAATGCATTTGCGAGATGACGCTGATTATAGAGATCACTGGTCCCACAACCGCCATTAGGTACAAGGTGGCATTGGCAGCGGCAAAGGCAAAGAATATGCCAGCGAGGCCAATCACCCCTGCGATAGCCAAAGAAAAGGTTATCAAACCCGAGAACATGGTGTTGCCCATCACGCCAGCCGTCCCTGCCACAGACATGATGCTAACAAATGCCTGTGCCAGGACTGCGGTCTCTCCCAGCATTTTCCCTGACGCCCACCAGGATAGCCGTACCAACAAGTCCAGGAACGGCCCTGCGGCAATGGCCAAAGCAGCAGCTGTTACCCAATCCCCCAATACTCGCACCACCGAGTCGTCGTCCCCAAAAAGACGTTGCCAATGATACATTGCCAGACGCAGTAGAAACAAAGCCGGGGCCAATGCCGCCGCGGTAGGCAGCCCTGACTGAGCAATGGCCTGGTAATAACCTTCAGATGGAGCCTGTAATACCTCTCCCATCACCTGTCCCCAGGCTCCGGTTTGCTCTCAAATATCTGGCGAAGCTTGCTTTTCATCTTACCTTGCTTCGCCAGGTTAAAGCATATATAATTATCTTCATCGATTGGTTTCAGAAAACGAAGAGGAGGTAGACAGTGAACATGAATACGGCAACAATCTTGGAGACCAGTGCCCAGCGTCTTTTCCCTGATTGGAGTTCGGAGCAAATATTGGCAGAACTGCTGTTAGAGCGGGTGAAAAAGAAATTAATCAGGTATCAAACAATGGCCCGCCAGTTCGAGTCTAAATATGGACAACAATTTGATACCTTCCGGCAAGAGATATTAGACACTGAACCAGAGTTTGATGTAGAGCAAGATTATTTCGATTGGGAACTGGCTGTAACCGGTGCCAGCGACATGAAGGAAGAAATCAAACGCCTGCAGGCATTTGGAGAACCCTTGTGAACGTAGGGGGTTTGCTTGGTGCAATATATAGAGAGACTGGTAATCGCGCATACTTCGTACGCGTGAATGTGCTTGAGCATAGTTCGAATCTTCTCAAAGTGCGTTTGTATATCACATCCAATCTCTTTGTCCAAATCTATCGCAACGATATTTTCGATACAACGAACTATGTCCTAATACATAATGGGCAGAGAATTTTTGCACACGATCAATTAGGGGGCGTCTGGCATCGTCATACAGCAGCAAATCCTCACCTGCACGACACCAGTGCCGAAGGGCGTCAACCGGTAATCTTGTCCAAGTTTCTGGATGAGGTGGAATCCGTATTAGCTTCGATGGACTTGCCTTGACATCGATTCCTGAGAGCAAGACATCTACCCCCCATAACCGCTTACCACCCTCCCCAACAAATAAACCAATAATCCCAAGAATATTCCAGGCAAAGCCGGAACCAGGCCCGCGCGCCGGGATGTCCACCATCGCCGCCATAGTTCTAAGCCAACAAAGGAAAAGACCCTGGCTGTCCAGGGGAACAAGACAGTCAGAGCGCCCACCCATAGCCTACTCCCAACCGGCTATCTGTTATAATCTTTTCAACGTTATCCTATTCAACTGGGATACAGGGGGGAAACCCCTGCAGGAAAGCGAGCAGTCCCCCGAAAACCCCACCCACCCATCGAACATCCCCAGCGTACCCCTATTCGTCTTTGCCGGGGGAATCATCATATGCCCCTTAACGGGGAAAGGAGTTGTATAACATGGCTAAAAAAATCAAGATGTGGCAGGAACTTGGCCCTAAACTGGAGTCAGCGACGCCAATGGAGGCCGAAGAGATCATCGACGAGCTGATCGCCGCCACCAACCAGACGCGCGGCAGCATTCTGGCCGTGCTCTCGGAGTTGGATGTGGCCATCGAGAAAAGCTTGAAGGCCGGGCGGATCGTCAAGCTGCCCAACGGCACTTCTTTCCGGCCCATCGGCAAGAAAGATGGCCGCGTCAAGATCAGCTTGCGCCTCAACCCGCGCGTGACCAATGGAGTCAATAGCGAATTCCGCGGCCAATGGATCAACGCCGAAAACATCGGCAAGACCGAAGCGGAGATGATCCCCATCTGGAACGTGCTGCACCCCGACGACCCCATCGAGGAGTAGGTCTGAGAAGCACATTCTTGGCCCTAGCCCCCCCCAAAGCTGCCGCTCCACCCTGCGGCGGGCTGATTGCACCAGTGGAACATGAATATTCCACTGGTGCAATCGCTTCGTTCCACTGGTGGAATAAGGGCATCGCAGTAGTGAAACCAGAGAAAACCACCAGTGAAATGCCTGGGGCAAGGGGGTAGGAATATAATGACGAATCTAATCCATGTACGCTTCTTCGGTGCGAATGGCGCTCTTTTGGTCGCCCCATGCACTGTTTTCAGGGATATAATTGGAATAGGGTCTATATCTGATATCCCGGCAAAATATGGGGTTATTTCGATCTGCAAAAGGGTTAGCTGGCATCGGTGGCATTGATGACAATGTCGCAAATGGCAATAATCCCCCCATGAAGTCCTCGGTTGCGAAAGGAAATAAGATGAAAAAGATTAACTTGTTACTGCCGTTAACACTATTGGTAGTTGTATTTGTAATTACAGGTTGTTCTCCATCGTCTACCCCCACGCCTGCCAATACACCAACTACTACGCTAACTAACACTCCTGCTCCCGCTCCCACATCCACGAACACACTGTCTTCTATGCTAATTGATACATCTACTCCCATATCAACAGATACCACGTTACCGACCGAAGAACCAACAGATACTCCTATTCCCACTTTCCCCACTTTGTCAGCACATTCAGTCTATGTTGGGGCGGAACTTACCGAAGGCTATGATATGGGTGTTGATACATCAGGTGGATTGACCAATTGGGTCACTAATATGGATGGGTATATGTGTATGGCTTATCCTGATGTCCAAAGCTGGGGTGCCGTGTTTATTACTTTTGGGAAGCCTACAGACCCGCCACGGCCTGGACAAGATCTTTCCAGCTACCAAACGCTTTCCCTGGAGCTCCGAGGAGAAGTGGGAGGTGAAGATGTACGGATAGGCCTCAAAGACAACAAAGATCGCGACGATGGAAACGAAACAAAGATTTTGGTATCCAATCTGACTACAAGCTGGCAGACTTGTACATTTCCTCTTTCAGGTTTCTATACTACTGATTTGACCAGGCTCTACGTAGTGACCGAATTCGTTTTTGATTCGGGTATACCGTCTGAAACCGTATGTTTTCGCCACATCCAATACTTACCTTGAAATTGAATTCAAGTCCATCTCCCTTGTGAGTAAATAAATGAGTAACTCGACTATTATTAAGAGAATCGAGAGTGCTAACTTCAAATTACTGGCAATCATCTGCACAGGTATATTGGTAGTTGTTATCACATTATTAGTAAGCCTGCAATTTCATCCTGATACCGAAATGATGTTTCCACCGGTTGAAACGGTGCCAAGCCAACCAGGTATGGCTGTATCAAGCCTCACAACTACAGTAACCATCAGTGGACGGCAAATATTGGTAAATGGAGACCCCTTCACTGTCAAAGGGGTCGGCTATGCTCCGACACCTATTGGTGGCGATCCTGAGACTACCACGCCTCATGGGGACTACTTCACACCCGATTACAGTGCTATCTACAACCGCGATTTGCCGCTGCTACGACAAATGGGAGCTAATACGATTCGCATTTGGGGCTGGAAGTATAACGGCAACCATAGCGATTTCCTTGATGCAGCTCATAACAACGGAACGCGTACAATTTACGTCATTGTCTCCTATTGGTTAGATGCGTCCCGTGATATCTCTGACCCGACAGTTAGACAAGCAATCGTAGCCGAGTTTACTCAGATGGTAGCAATTCATAAGAATCATCCTGCGGTGTTGATGTGGGCCATAGGGAACGAACTGAATGCTCCTTGGATGTTCGGCGATAGCGACGATCTGTTCAGCTTAATTGACGAGATGGCCCAAGCCGCTCATATGGAGGAAGGGGATGAATACCATCCAGTCACTACGCCGCTTGCAGATACTGACCTGATTAACACCATTGCGAACCGTGACCTTGAAGTGCCTAACCTTGATATGTGGAGTGTTCAAGTTTACCGAGGCTCATCTTTTGGCAGTCTCTTTAGTGACTATACAGCGGTGAGCTACAAACCTCTTGTTATCACTGAATATGGTATCGATGCCTATGATGATGAGAATGTAGACGAATATGAAAATCTAGGCATGTCGCATCAAGCCACCTACGCCGAATCTTTGTGGAATGAAATCGTGGCTAATTCTGAGGTATGTTCTGGTGGTTCAATAATGACGTATAGTGACGAGTGGTGGAAGGGGAAACACGGGCAAACTGACTCAAATCACCCAAGTTGCCCTGAAGCCGACCCTAGTTTTCACGGTGCCTGCGGATATGCTAACAGCGCTCACCCCGACGGTTACGCCAATGAAGAGTGGTGGGGGATTATGCGGACTACAAACAATGGCACTGACCTTGATATTATGCAACCGAGAAGCATTTACTATGTGCTTCAATCTTCGTGGATAAATAAAATTTATCTACCGATTGTGTCAAATAATTCGAGATAAAACAGTCAAGGAGTGTTTTCAAATGACAAATTGGGAAGATATAATTGAAAAATGGAAAGCTATTTTGATTTTAGTGACGTCGTTTCTCCTCGCTGCAATAACGTTACTTGCCACAATTAAAAAACTTAGAGAAGCAATTAGGGCATTTTTCGGGGAAGAAGCAATAAGATTTCTTGTAATTGCGGCAACTGTGATCATTCCAAACGTCGTTATAGCTTGGATATTTATGTATTTTGTAGCTACAAAACCGAATCGTATTGCGGAAACCACTGTCTTTTTACAGTTGGTTTTGCAACTCACCGTGATTATTTCTGTTTCTACATTTCTTTGGGGGTCCTGGGTATATCCTAAAACTAAAATTTGGCTTCAAACGCAGTCTCAGGACAACCTGCAACCATCACAAGAAAAGGAAAGCAAAGGAGGTGAGGATGCACAAAAACAACCTATCCCACAAATAAAAAGCAACCATCAAAAACAAAGTAATCAACAAGAATCCAAGAAGGAGAAAAATCATGAAACCTAGACTAATTATGCTGTTTCTGGGGCTTATCTTAGTGATGTCCCTTGCGGTAGCTTGTATACCAGAATCTCCCGAACCAACGCCAACTGCAATGTCAGGAAATTCGGAAGACTTTGTAGTTTGTGCATGGGATGCACTCGGTAAAGAAAAATTTGATAGAGCTATCGAGTGTGCTCAACAATGTACAGATGCGTTTGAAGGTGTAGCATTTGCACAACAAGACGCACTTACAGAGGCTCCGCCAGTAGGAGCAGTCTCCGATGAAGAGAATACTGCTATTCATGCAAATTGGGCTCTCAATGATGTCGCGACAAGCTACTTCATAATGGGAAAAGCATTAGTAGAACTTGGACGTGTAGATGAAGCGAAAGAGGCTTATCAGGGAGCAATAGAACTTCCCTATGGCCGCACTTGGGATCCACAGGGTTGGTTTTGGTCGCCAGCAGAAACCGCAAGTGAGGAACTTAACAAAATGCCATAGACCGAATAAGGGAAGCATCTTTTCGCATCCAACGCCGCCCAACATTGCATACGCCTGACCGCAAGGTTGAACTAGGTGTTAACTAGCTGTCCTGGACAATAACTGCCCTCGAATAAACGAGAATAGCGTGCCATATTCCTGCATGCTGGATAGCGGGGTTGGGGATTTGACCGCCTGCTCCGGCGAGCATTATTCCCCAGAAAAGCGGCTGGTTAGACAAGAAGTACAGCCGCCAATTGGTCGTTATGCTGACAAAGACCAATGCCGCGGCCAAGACCGATTGCAGAACATGCGCTGTGCTGCGAGTCACAGTCAAACTTTCGCGGCTAAGGTTCTGTAATTCCTGACGGCCCTCGACATCATCACGCAGCATGGATAAAGCGTCCAGAAAAACTTGCTCTGATGTTTGTTGCGCATTGACGATGATGGCACCAAATTGTTTCAGACTGGCAATTGGCAAAACCTGGAAGGCTTCGACAGACTCATGAATGGTCTGATTGACGCGCAATCGTTGGACTACGAGACGAACCGCCCGCCGTACCTCCCCATCGGGTAAGCTGTCCGCCGTCTCAGACAATGCCTTGCCGACAGACCGCACTAGCGGATAGCGAGATGCGAATTGACTAATTAGCTCTCCGGCGTCTCGATGCAACACTTGCAGCCGCTTTTGTTGGTGTTGAGAGCGATACAACTCCCCGGCTACCACGATGATGATAAAGACTGCGGGCGATAGCAGCACATCGGAGACGGGCGCATTTACAAGTTGGGGGAGGGCAACTTTCCAAACCTAATTAACCACGGATTTACCCTGAAGGGCACGATGTCACCGATTTACCCTTAAAGGGCACGTTGTCACTGATTTTAAACACCTTTTCTCCGTGCAATCCGTGGAGAATCCGTGGTTGCTTTACCGTGCTTCCCCACCTTCTGTATGCTCCCTATATGGCCGCTGGACTTCATGCTGTGTGGTGTAAGGGAAGCGGCCAATCGCCAACCCGATGGTGGTATACTTGGTGTAACCCGGCACTATCTGTTACATCAAATGACGAGAAGGACGGTACAATGGACTGGAATGAAGAAACTCAGGTCTGTTTCGATAAGTTGCGGATGAAAGAAATCGCTGGCACTCTGACTGAACACGAACAGGCTGAGTTGGCAGAATTATTCGCGATGGTGGAAGCGGATGAAGCGATCTATCTTGCTCCTACCATCGAGCGCATGAGACATGAGCAAGACACATTGCGTGAACGGCTCTACAGACTCCAGGCTGAAAATGAAGCATTAGCAAAATTGCTGGCCCAACAAGAGCAATTGGCTGCTGATGCCCGCCGCTGGTTGGCGCAGTTCGAAAAACGTCATCGCTCGATTTTACGAACTTACATGCACCTGACAGGGGAAGT
Source organism: Chloroflexota bacterium (assembly GCA_043818215.1). Taxonomy (GTDB): domain Bacteria; phylum Chloroflexota; class Anaerolineae; order Anaerolineales; family UBA11858; genus JBDRGC01. The sequence goes on from JBDRGC010000150.1 coordinate 9,123, forward strand.
TCTGACCCCGCTTCCTTCGTAATGAATATCTCAACAGAAGTTCGGGCAGACGTGCGCGCTGCGTACTATTATCGCTGCGGTTATTGCGGCGTTCACGAGAACTGGGTGGGAAACGAACTGGAAATAGAACACTTTCATCCACGCGCTCATGGGGGGACAGATGAAATGAGTAACTTGGTGTACACTTGCACCGCCTGCAACCGCTTCAAAGGGAGTTATTGGCCTGCTGACGATGCGCCAGACAGCTTCCGCTTGTTACATCCTCTCCGGGATGACGTCGACGCTCATATTGCCGAATCATCTAATGGGCGTTTGGTCGGCCTGACACCGCGAGGTTGGTTTCACATTCGATGGTTGCACTTGAATCGTCACCAATTGATTGAATTACGTAGACTTCACCAACGAGAACGGGGGTTGAGAGAAGCACTGGCTCAAGCAAAGGAAACAAAAGCACAACTTCAAGCACGCATTCTTGATTTGGAAGCTGAGATCGCGAAACTGCAAGCTGTCATTGCCCGCTTGACCGAATAGGTTGACGCTCAACGCCTTACGCTCGTGGTACCGGCAGCCAGGCCCAGGCAGCTAATTGCTTGTCCAACGGTATACGCGAATCCCCAACAGTGCGCACCATGTTAAGTACCAGGTGGAGACGGGGTAGGGGCGTTCAGCGTTTCCCAGCCGGGCGTTGATAGAACTGCCGCCGATGCCCGCTTCTACCAATGCGGTTCCCAAGCCTGCGGCCTGATGAAATCGCCGGGCGGTCGCCAGGGCCAGAGTGGTTTTGCCAACCCCGCCGCAGTAATTGGCGATCAGAACTACTCGTGAGGTCATAAAGCGAATGGCTGTCCGGGAGCCATCCTCTGACAGCGATTGGCCCAGAATTTGCTGGCCTTCGGACAGGAACTGCTCAGACGTGAATAGGGGAATGCCGTCTTCTACGGCGGCAGTCAAAGCATCTCGAAGAGCGGCCCGGGGCAGGTCGCTGACTTCTACCAGGTCATCCAGGTCAACAATCATCAAGCGGGGAGATGCTTGCAAAGCGGTCAATACCCCGCGTGTGCTAAAGGACTCTCGTACATAGAATGTGTCTGCCGGGATGCTTTCTAATACTTCCGCCTTCCGGGTGGCGATCAAAAGCAGCGGCCTGACAGGCGTTTTTTGGAATAGTTTCATTATTTGTTTGTCCTATTTAGGCGTTTAGCCGGGTGTTAGCCAGATGTTGGCCTTTTGTGTTTTGTCGAAGGGCCAGCAGAGCGGTCATATTGCCGCTCGGTTCGATCCGAAAGTCGATCAATTCGTCCTGTTCCTGATTTACTATCATGACGATCACATGGGGTTCTAATTGAGCAGCGATACTTTCTTGAAACTGAGTAATCTGTTCTTCGATGCTTTTGGCGGTGCGCATTATTTCACCATTTTGGGCCTTAAAGCAAAAACGGCTTACCAGCCCGCTGCGCTTTACAAAAGTTAAGCACAGTGGGCCAGTACGCCAGTTCGGTTGTCGGGGGGGATTATACGGGCAAGTAAGTTATCTTGTCAAGAAAATGTGTAGGTGAAAAAACTTGTAGCAAGACAAGGTTTGCCTTTCTAAGGGTATATTTTGATCTGCCGGTACCCTCGCCTGGTTTTCTTCTCCACGATTCGT
>JBDRGC010000151.1:0-10470 GCA_043818215.1 Chloroflexota bacterium
AACCTCCAATCTCAAAACTCATACCTCAAACATCCAACCTCAAACCTCCAATCTCCTACCTCCTACCTCCAACCTCCAACCTCCAAACTCCTATCTCCAATCTCCAATCTCCAATCTCCAATCTCCAATCTCCAACCTCCAACCTCCAACCTCCAACCTCCAATCTCCAATCTCCAATCTCCAATCTCCAATCCCCAATCTCCAACCTCCAATCTCCAATCTCCAATCCCTAGTCCACTAACAAAACATGAGCAACATACTTATCCACACCACCAATCTCACCAAATCCTTCGGTGACACTCTGGCTGTCGACAACCTCAGCCTGCAAGTGCGCGCCGGAGAAATCTACGGGCTGATCGGCCCGGATGGCGCCGGGAAGACCACCGCCATGCGCCTGCTGTGCGGTGCGCTGCGGCCCGACTCCGGCGAAATCTTGGTCGGCGGGCACTCGATGATAGACAACCCCAATCAGGCCCGCGAGCAACTTGGCTATCTCTCGCAGAGATTCTCGCTTTACGAGGAACTCACCGTTCTGGAAAATCTGCGCTTTTTCGCCGAGGTGCGCGGCTCTCCGCCGACGAGTGGCGGCCCCGCACCATGGAGATTCTCGAATTCGTGGGGCTGGCAGATTTCGTCGACCGGCGGGCGGGACTCCTCTCTGGGGGCATGAAACAGAAGCTGGGGCTGGCAACCGCGCTGGTACACCGCCCCCGCATTCTCCTTTTGGATGAACCCACCGGTGGCGTTGACCCTGTCACCCGGCAGGATTTCTGGCGGCTGATTATTCGATTGGTGTCGTCCTCGCCCTCACCCCCAGCCCCTTCGCGCAGCATACCCGGAGGGGTACTCCCACTGGGAGAGGGGAGTCTAGATCGGAGCGAAGGACGGGGTGAGGGTGGGGATGATGGCAGGGTCTCAGTGTTGGTTAGCACCCCTTATATGGATGAAGCTGTGCGCTGCACTTATGTTGGCTTTATGAAAGACGGGCGTCTCATAGTAGAAGACAAACCCAAGGCGCTGCGCGAGCGGCTGGCAGGCCGCATCATCGAGTTGCACGGGGAACCGCTGACCATCCTCCGGGGGCTGGCGGCAGCGGACGAAGATGTCGAGGCGGTGCAAACCTTCGGGGACCGGCTCCACCTTCGAGTCAGGGAAGGAAGCTCACGCAGGGTCATCCGGCGTCTCGAAAGGGCCGGCAAATCCAATCGGGCTGTCGTCACATCCATCGAAGTTGTCCACCCGCACCTGGAAGATGTGTTTATGGCGCTGTTGGAAGAGTGATTGGAGAATGGAGATTAGAGATTGGAGATTTGAAAATGGAGATTGTCGTTCAGACCGATAGGTTGACAAAAAACTTTGGCGATTTTTGCGCCGTGGATGCGGTGACCTTCGAGGTGGGGGCCGGGGAAGTAGTGGGATACCTGGGGCCGAACGGGTCGGGGAAGACGACCACCATCCGCATGTTGATGGGGCTGCTGCTGCCCAGCCGCGGCTCGGCCCGGGTGCTGGGCTTCGATATCGAGGCCAACCCGGAGGAGATTCGCGCCCGATGTGGGTATATGTCGCAGAAGTTTGCCCTGTACGATGAACTCACCGCCAGGGAGAATCTAGAATTTTATGCCGGGGTGTACGGCGTGCGGGAGCACACTCGATTGGATGCTACCCTCGACCGGCTGGGGCTGCGGAGTGTGTTGAAGGAGCGCGCCGGGGAATTGCCGGTGGGCTGGCGGCAGCGGTTGGCCCTGGCAACGGCTATTGTTCACCGTCCGCAATTGCTGTTTTTGGATGAACCGACCTCAGGGGTCGATCCCACCGCCCGGCGGGATTTCTGGGATCTGATCTATGAGTTCGTAGCGGAGGGGGTGACGGCCTTTGTGACCACCCATTATATGGACGAGGCCGAGTATTGCCACCGGGTGGGGGTGATGAGCGCCGGACGCCTGCTGGCTCTGGATACGCCTGCGGTGTTGAAGCGCGATGCCCTGCCAGGATTGGCTTGGGATGTGTGGGCCGAGCCGTTGTTGCCTGCCCTGACCGCGCTGGAGGCCTGCCCCGGCGTGCTGCGGGCCGGCCTGGCGGGAGATCATCTGCGGGCCATCACGGAGCGCAATATGCGCAAGCGGGACCTGCGGCGGGCGTTGGAAAATATCGGAGTCCGGGGGGCGAAAATCACCTCTGCCGAACCGACGCTGGAGGATGTGTTTTTGGCGCTGGCTGACCAATGACGGATGACGGACGACGGATGACGGACGACCGACGGACGACGGATGATGGATGACGGATGACGGATGACGGATGACGGACGACCTCTGACCTCTGACCTCTGACTTCTATCCTCTGTCCTCTGCCCTCTATCCTCTGCCCTCTATCCTCTGCCCTCTGCCCTCTGCCCTCTATCCTCTGCCCTCTGCCCTCTGTCCTCTGCCCTCTGCCCTCTGCCCTCTGTAAAGTATCCATGAAAATTCAACGCCGCGCGTTGAATTTTCATGGTAGAATGCAGACATGTTGCCCCGACCTGTCATTTCCCAGCAAATCGAAACTGCGTTGACCCGCAGCCGTATCGTGGTTTTAATTGGCCCGCGACAGTGCGGCAAGACCACATTAGCCCGCACTTTCGTTTCTCCAGATTCGCTCAATTACTTTGATTTGGAAGACCCGGTCAGTCTGGCTCGCCTGGCCCAACCGATGACCGCGTTGCGGGATTTACATGGTTTGGTCATAATTGACGAGGTGCAACGCCGGCCCGATCTTTTCCCAATCCTGCGTGTCTTGGTTGATCGCGATCCCTTACCCGCCAGATTTCTCATTCTTAGCAGCGCGTCCCCCGATTTGCTGCGGCAATCATCCGAAACGCTGGCTGGCCGGTTGGAGATCATACCCATGAATGGATTCAGTCTGGCCGAAGTGGGGGTCGAGACTATCAATCAGCACTGGTTGCGCGGCGGCTTCCCCCTGTCTTTTCTGGCTCAATCCGAATCGGATAGCATGGCCTGGCGCAAAAATTTCACGCAAACCTTTCTGGAGCGTGACCTGCCTCAGCTCGGTGTGCAAATTCCCGCCAATACCTTGCTGCGATTTTGGACAATGCTGGCTCACTACCACGGGCAAATCTGGAACGCTTCTGAGTTGGCCCGTTCCCTTGGCATTTCCCAACCTGCTGTGCAACGATATGTAGATACCCTGGAGGGGGTGTTCATGGTGCGGCAGATACGTCCCTGGCACGCTAACTTGAAAAAGCGGCAAGTCAAATCTCCCAAAGTCTATTTGCGCGATACCGGCCTGTTGCACTACTTGCTGGGTATAGGATCAGAACGTGATTTATGGATGCATCCCAAATCAGGCGCGTCGTGGGAAGGATACGTAGTGGAGGAAACAATCAAAGCGATACAGCCCGATGAAATCTACTTTTGGGCCACTCACGGTGGGGCAGAACTTGATATGCTGTTGATCAAAGATGGGAAACGGATAGGCGTAGAATGCAAGCGGGTAGACGCCCCTAGCCTAACCCGTTCTATGCGCATCGCTCTGGATGATCTGGCGTTAGATCGTCTGATTGTCATTTATCCCGGCGTTCAGCATTACCCATTGACTGAACGCGTAACGGCGATTCCTGTAAAGGCTCTTGCGGGAGATGATGTGTTTTTGGCGGTGGGGTAAAGATATTGATAATCGAAGATTAATGATTGAAGCAGATGTTTTCCCAATCCCCAATCTCCAATCTCCAATCTCCAATCCCCAATCCCCAATCCCCAATCCCCAATCTCCAATCTCCAATCTCCAATCCCCAATCCCCAATCCCCAACATAAATTATCAATCTTCTATAATCTGACGTATAATATCCACATGCAGACACCGAAGTCCCTCTTCGTGGGGAAATTATGTCGTGATTATTTCATCACCGCCGACGAGAAACCCGTACTTGACACGCTGGGGGGCAACCTGCCCTACGCCGCTGTCGGGTCGAAGTTGTGGGAAGCATCCCCTCCCCCGGGGCTGCTGGCGCGTGTGGGGGAAGATTACCCCCAGGGGTGGTTGGACGATCTCGCCCGCCGGGGTTTCGACACCCGCGGGGTGCGCGTCCTCCCCGAGGCCGTAGATGTCCGCAATTTTTACGCCTATACCGCCAAAGCCACCCGCGTCAGCGGCGATCCAATCCTCCACTTCGCCCGGCTGGGGATTCCCTTCCCCAAAGTTCTGCTAGGCTACCGTGACGCAAGCAACGCCATCGACAGCCGCACCCAACTGAACATCACCTCGCTGCGCCAGGGGGATATTCCCGACGATTATATGAGTGCCACCGCAGCCCATCTTTGCCCGGTGGACTACCTAACGCACAGCCTGATGCCGGCCGTCTTCCGGCAAGCCGGCTTCACCACCGTCACCCTCGACCCTGCTCCCGGATACATGAATCCCACATTCTGGAATGACGTACCTGCTCTAATCACCGGCCTGACCGCCTTCCTGCCCGCCGAGGAGGAATTGCGCTCTCTCTTTCAGGGGCGCAGCGAAGATCTCTGGGAAATGGCCGCAGCGCTGGCCGCCTACGGGTGCGACTTCATCGTTATCAAACGCGGCGAGCGCGGCCAATTGCTCTACGATGCGACCACCAAGTCCCGTTGGGAGCTTCCCGCTTACCCGGTCCAAATCGTAAACCCCACCGGCGCGGGCGACGCCTTCTGCGGCGGCTTTCTGGCTGGATACCGCCGCACTTATGATCCCGTCGAAGCTGTGCTGCACGGCAATATCTCTGCCGCCATCGTCGCCGAGGGAGTTAGCCCCTTCTTTGCCCTGGACGTGCTTCCCAGCCTCCCCCAAGCCCGACTCGATAATCTGCGCCAATCAATTCGCAAGCTATAACTGGGGATTGGAGATTGGAGATTGGAGATTGGAGATTGGAGATTGAAGATTGGAGATTTGAGATTGAAGATTGGAGATTGGAGATTGAAGATTGGAGATTGGAGATTGGAGATTGGAGATTTGAGATTGAAGATTCGCCACCCGCCACTCGCCACTCGCCACCCGCCACCCGCCACTCGCCATTCGCCACTTGCCACTTGCCACTTGCCACTTGCCACTTGCCACTCGCCACTTGCCACTTGCCACTTGCCACTCGCCACTTGCCACTTGCCACTCGCCACTCGCCACCCGCACACTCGCACACTCGCTACCAGCCACTTAATGTCATTAAGTTAAGGGCTGGTGTCTGTCGGATCACGGATCCGACAGGAGCAAAAATGGTTTTTTCTTGCCTGCTCCAGGCGGATTCGTAATCCGCCGATGGCTTAACTTAATGACATTGATCCGCACACTCGCACACTCGCACACTCGCACACTCGCACACTCGCACACTCGCTACTCGCACCTACCCACATTTTGGAGGATAAACATGAATGACAAAGAATACAAACGTCGTATCCGAGCCTGGACAATGTACGACTGGGCCAACTCGGCCTTTGCCACCACTATCATGGCTGCCGTCCTGCCGGTCTACTACAGTCAGGTCGCTGGATCCACGTTGCCCAGCGCATCGGTAGCCACCGCCTATTGGAGTGCCGGATTGAGCATCTCGCTTTTCGTCGTGGCGATTCTGGCCCCCATCTTGGGCACTATCTCCGATGTGGTGCGCGGCAAAAAGAAATTCCTATCGGTTTTCATGGGATTGGGAATCATCGGCACCGGCCTGCTTGTTCTCGTCGACACCGGAGATTGGGTTCTAGCCTCGCTGCTATTTATCTTCGGACGCATTGGCTTCACCGGGGCCAACGTTTTCTACGATGCTCTGTTGCCTCATATAGCCAAAAGAGAAGACCTGGATGTGGTTTCAACCCGCGGATACGCGATGGGATACCTGGGCGGCGGGCTGTTGCTGGCCGTCAATATCGTCATGATCCAAATCCTGCCTGGCACCTGGGGGGCGCGTCTCTCTTTCTTGAGCGTGGCTATTTGGTGGGCAGTCTTTTCCATTCCACTGTTCCGCCAGGTTCCAGAACCCCCGTCCGACACCGCAAAACTCGCGCCTGGGGAAACTATAATTGGTGTAAGTTTCAAGCGATTATGGGAAACCATCAAAGATATCCACCATTATCGCGAACTCTTCAAATACCTGATCGCCTTCCTCATTTACATCGATGGCATTGGCACCATTATGGGTGTAGCCGTCATCTACGGAGCCGAACTTGGCTTTGGCAGTATCGAACTCATTGCTGCCCTGCTGATGGTGCAATTCGTTGGCATCCCTTACAGCCTGATTTTCGGACGCCTGCCCAGCAAAAACGAAAAACGCCGCCCCTTCTATTTGGCCTTCGTGCTTTTCAATATTATTGCCTTGCCTCTAACTGGCATTTTCGGGGCCAGATTACTCCCCGCAGACGTTTCCGGCGCGCCCCCCGCTCCCTTTACTGATACGGCAACTGCCGTCGGTGAAGGCACCTACATAGCTACAGATGACAACCTGACATACACCGGAGACTGGAGCACAACCACAATCTCGGCCAGCGAACTCGGTACCGAGGCTGACGCCGACTACCGCATCACTACCAAAGCGGGCGACCGTTTCGACTTTCCCTTCAACGGACAAAAACTAAAGATCACCTACAGCACCGGCCCTGAATACGGTATTTGGAGCCTCGAAACAGATGGGCAACCCCTGCTCGACGAAGATACCGGCGAACACGTCACCATCGACGCCTACAACCCCACCATCCGTTACGGGGTCACATCCGAAATCATAGTCGAGCAACCCGGCGAGTACATCCTCACCCTTGTCAACACTGGCGAAATGAACCCCGAAAGCCAGGGCATCGCTATGAGCATCGCTCAAATCACCGTGCTCCCGCCCATCCGCGAGAGCAATCTTTTGCTCATCATCGGCTTGATTTTCGCAATGCAAGCCATCGGTCTGGTCCTCGCCCTCATCCTCGGCAAACCCGTCTTCAGCAAACTCGCTGAAACTATCGACACCCGGCGCGGCATCCTCATAGCTTTGCTCATCTACACCATAGTAGCTATCTGGGGCTACGTCATCAACTCGGTCGTCGAATTCTGGCTCCTGGCCTGGATGGTTGCTGTTGTCCAGGGTGGCAGTCAGGCCCTCAGTCGCAGCTTGTTCTCATCCATGGCCCCAGCAGCCAAAAGCGGCGAATTCTTTGGCTTCTTCGGCATCATGGAAAAATTCTCTGCCATCGTCGGCCCATTGATCTTCGCCTTGGCAGCTACCACCTTCGGCTCCAGCCGCCCCGCCGTTCTTAGCATTGTCGTCTTTTTCATCGTCGGTGGATTCTTACTGACCCGCGTAAATATCGACGAGGGCCGCCGCGTAGCCCAAGAAGAAGATGCCCTCTTGCTGGCTCCCGAATCCTGACATTAACCATCTGACCAGCGCCGAACGCGGGCGATACGTGCAGGAGATGTTCACACGCATCGCCCGCCGTTACGGCTTGATGAATCGTTTAATGAGTGTGGGGCAGGATGCCCGCTGGCGGCGGGAGGTCATCCGCCGGGCTGCCCTGCCCCCCGGAGCAAACATCATCCTGGATTTGGGGGCGGGTACTGCTGATGTAGGGTTGGAAGCCCTGCGGCAGAATCCCGCCGCCACTCTCATCGAAGCCGACTTCAGCCTCGAAATGATGAAAGTAGGCCGAAAACGCGCCTCGTCCAAATACCCCAAACCCCAATTTACCAATTTACCAACTACCAATCTCCCAATCCACTGGGCCGCCGCGGACGCCCTGCAACTCCCCTTCCCGGCAGACACCTTCGACGCCGTAGTCTCCGGCTTCCTGCTGCGCAACGTGGTAGATTTGCCGCAGACCCTGCGCGAACAGCACCGTGTCCTCAAGTCTGGCGGGATGCTGGTCGCCCTCGACACCACCCGACCACGGGAAAACCTGTTCTCCCCCCTGATCCGCTTTCACATGCACACCACTATTCCACTTTTGGGCCGCCTGCTCACTGGAGAAGCCGAAGCCTACACCTACCTCCCGGATTCGTCCGAGTGTTTCCTGCCGGCCGAGGAGTTGGCTGCGCACATAGCCGTCGCCGGTTTCCGAGAAGTATGCTTCTGGCGGTTGATGTTCGGCACAATTGCAATACATTGGGGGAGGAAATGAGTCGGCGAGTCAGCGAGTCAACGGTTCGTAGTGATGCACGCAGCGCGCGGGGTGCGTCGGTAACGACAGGTAGAAAATGAGTCAGCGAATCAGCGAATCAGCGAAACAACGGGTGGTCGTGGGCATCAGCGGCGCATCGGGGTCTATTCTCGGCATCCGTGCTCTGGAGATGCTCCGAGATGCCGAGGTCGAAACCCACCTCATCATCTCCCCCGCGGCTGAAATCACCATCGTCCAGGAAACCGATTGGCAGGTAAGTGATGTGCGCGCCCTGGCAGACGTGACCTACGAACATAACAACATCGGAGCGGCCATTGCCTCCGGCTCCTTTGCCACAATGGGAATGCTGGTCATCCCCTGCTCGATCAAGACCCTCTCCGCGGTTGCCAATTCCTACGCCGCCGACCTGCTCTCGCGCGCCGCTGACGTGACCCTCAAAGAAAGCCGTCCGCTCATCCTCGTCGTGCGCGAGACACCCCTGCACCGCGGCCATATCCGCTTGATGGGCCTGGCCGCCGAAGCCGGGGCGCTCATCTTCCCGCCTATGCCGGCTTTTTACGCCAGACCGCGCACAATAGATGACATGATTGATAATTTCATTGGGCGCGTATTAGCTCGGATGGGAATTGAAAACAGCTATTATGAAGAATGGGGGGAATGAATCAGCGAGTCAGCGAGTCAGCGAGTCAACGAGTCAACGAGTCAGCGAGTCAACGAGTCAGCGAGTCAGCGAGTCAACGAGTCAGCGAATCAGCGAGTCAGCGAGTCAACGAGTCAGCGAGTCAACGAGTCAGCGAGTTAACGAGTCAATGAATGGAGGATGGTCTAAAGAAGACGTTCGCTGAATGGGAAAACAGCGTTCCAACACGAGTTATGAACGAACCTATTTGGAAATTTCCGGGTTATCAAAAGGCCTTATATCTCTACGAATTGGTTTGGGATGATACAGAGGATTGGATAAAAGATACTCGCGGGCGTGGTTTGGTTTGGCAAATTGTGAGCAGTTGTGGTTCAATTTCCGCGAACCTGGAAGAAGGTCTCGGCCGCGGCTATGGTAAACAGATGTTGTATCATTACGGGGTCGCGCTGGCTTCAGCTCGTGAAACCAAAGGCTGGTTCTTCCGTGGCTGACATTTGATGACCAAAGAAGTTCTAGAGCAGCGATTAGTGCTGACGGACGAAGTTATCGCCTTGATTGTTACTGAAATTGCCCACCAACGCCGCAAACTCAACTCTCGCTGACTCGCCGACTCGCCGACTCGCCGACTCGCTGACTCGCTGACTCGCTGAATCAAACACCTATGAACGAACGAGACCTCGAAAAAGCCGCCCTGCGCGGCGAACCATCTTACGTCTGGCGAGCCGGTCAAGCGCGCCGCTTGCAGATGATCATCGACGCTGGCGGGGGACGCATCCGCGGGCGGGTGCTGGAGAACGGCTGCGGGGTGGGGATGTATGTGCAGAATTTGACGCCCCACGCGGGTACTGTGATCGGGTTAGAGTATGACTTCGAGCGTGCCGCTGAGGCTCACGATGTGTCGCCGTATATCGTCAACGCCGCCGGGGAGGGGCTGCCTTTCCCAGCGGAGGCCTTTGACCTGATCTTGAGTCACGAAGTTATCGAGCACGTCCAGGACGACCGCGCCGCAATCGCCGAGATGGTGCGGGCGCTGCGCCCCGGCGGGCGGATTGTGTTCTTCTGCCCCAACCGCGGCTATCCCTTCGAAACTCACGGAATTTACTGGCGTGGGAAATACAAGTTTGGCAATATCCCCCTGGTGAATTGGCTGCCGCGCAAATGGCGGGACAAACTGGCCCCCCACGTGGAAATCTACACCCGGCGCGATTTGGCGCAGCTCTTCGAGGGGCTGCCGGTCAGGTTCGTCACCCGCACGATCATTTTCGGGGCCTACGATAATATCATCGCCCGGTTCGGGAGATTGGGGCGAGTGCTGCGGGGGCTGTTTCAATTCGTGGAGCGCACGCCGCTGCGAGTGTTTGGGCTATCGCATTTTTGGGTAGTGGAGAAGGATGGGTGATAGTTGACCCCTGCTCTGAGCGCAGGCAGTGATGGTCACCTGGTTGTAGTTCTAACCGGCGCCCGGCAAGTGGGAAGAGCACACTCCCCAGGCCAGTGAAGGGTGGAATGGGTTGTCGGGGGGAGATTTTCTCTCTCTATTTTACCTGATCCCGCCTCGGGAGATATTTTCACAAACCCTGAGTGCAGTCGAAGGGTTTACCTTAATCACGAAGGACACTACACTTGTACCTGCGATTCACACTTGCCCAGACATGCAAGTTCCAGAGAGTGCAGGTGAGGAACACAAAGGTTTTTATTAAATTCAGCACGGGGTAAACCCC
>JBDRGC010000152.1:0-4709 GCA_043818215.1 Chloroflexota bacterium
AATCTTGATAAGAAGAGCACATAACGCCATCAAGGGTGCCCAAAACGGGAAGGCCGCCACAATTACCATTAAATCCATCGCTCGTTTGATGATCCGATAAGTCTGACCATCTAGAAGGCGATGATCAGGCTTGAATCGCTCCAACCACGAATAACGCGCGAAAAGGCTTGCATTGCTACATTGGGCCTGCGAACAAATCTTATCAGCAGACTGCCTTCCTGCCCCACCTGTAACCATCAACTACCTGCCTCGGAGGTTTTGTCAACATCATTAGGGATGATATCTATCTGCGGCGCGATTAAATGCGGTTCAGCCTGTTCCAGCAAAGCATCGAAGGTCAGAGCATCTTTCGGAAAAGATGCATAGCCGCACGTCACCTTAACTCCTAGCTGCTTCTGTGCTATGTCGCGAACACGATCAGCCAGCGTATCTATACCTTCTGTATCGGTCTCAGGGAGCACTAGAACAACCTGATCACCTCTATGCTGCTCTAGCACCAAATCTGTACGCCGCAGATCATGATCTAGCAGGCGGAGCAATTTATTCAATGTATATCGTCTCATCATTCCCTGAAGAATATCTTCCGAGGTGCGGTCGATATTAAACTCAACAGTCTCTGGATGAACTTTGAGCACCATAACACTCAAGGGGGTGTCGTAGCGACGACTGCGAGCAAGTTCCTTGGAAATATCATCTTCAGATTGATCTAAGCGTTTAACCCGCGCGCTCACGTCATCAAGGGTAACATTAGCAACCGTTTCCTCCAAATCCCACAAATCTTTGCCAACCCGATAAGCTGTCCACACCAGCACCGATATCATCCCCACTTCTGTGACGGTGAGGTAAGTATACACTCCTCCCAAAAATGGCCGACAGCAAAAAACAAATAGCTTCCCAAACAAATAAACGATTAACCACCACCCCACCAAAAGCCAGGTCGGTGGCCGCCAATATTCTGGCAGCAAAACAGCAGAGATGACAGCTACGGTTGTGAGGAAATAAACGAAAGTTTGAATATCGATAGCATCTACTTGCCCGCCAATGTCTATGCGCTCGATATTCAAGAAAAAGCACAAAGCGAGAAGAAAAATTATCAGTGAATATCGTAACCGGCTCATTGATCCAACCATTTATCAGCTTCCGATGTCAATGACGGCACATCCAGTCGTGGGGTCTCACCCCGGTAAATCTTGAAGAACCGAAAAGGTGAATACCGTCTATTTTGTATCTGCTCTGAAAATAGAGGGCAGAGGGTAGAGGGGGGTATACCGTAAAAGTGTCAGGCCTCGCTCACAGCGCCGTCCCCGGCGCGACTATGGCTAACAAACCCGCCATGGACGGCGTCGGAGCAGTGATGGCCCAAATTAGCCTCTGGTCACTGATACTTTAGCAGTATGCCCGGCAGAGGGTAGAGGGTTATTTTCATTCCTGGTGGTTCATGACAACTTCTCGAAAAAAAATGGCGGATGGATTTACTTATCCTCGAGGAGCGTTTTGAGTATTGCGAAACGGGGATCAACTGTTTCAAGTTGGTGATCACAAGGATTATCGTTGAGATCATTGCCGCAGACCGGGCATAGACCTTTGCAATCATTCTTGCATACTGGATTCGTCGGAATTTCGAGGAGCATGTATTCTCGTACCAGCGGGCCGATGTCTATCTTGCCATCCTCAGGAAGGATCATGTCTGTATCAGATCGAGCGTGCGAGGCAAAGGAAAACAACTCGGTGAAATCAACTTGCAACGGTTGAGAGAATTCTGTCAAGCAACGCGCACAAGCCACCTCAACAGAGGCGCTGAATTCAACCTGAACCAACAACCCCTCGCTTGTTCGAGAAACGCTGATCTTCCCAACCAAATCGCTCAGAGTGAGATCTGGCTGCAAGTGGATCTGCGGAATATCAAATAGAAAAACTCGACAAAAGCCGACAGTTTGTTGGGCAATAAATCCAATATTGAGTTGGAGATGAGAAGATTGACTATGCACTGTATTGACTGAGAAAAACGCAATGGCTCTTTGGGATTTGCCGGGGCGAGGCCTCAGGAGTGGGGTCAAAATTATAACATCAAATCAAATGGGTGTGTTTCATTTCATTTGGAATACCAGACCTTCCAGGTTTCTACTAGCTTTTTCAAGCGATAAGCGTTGGTCAGAAGACTTGAGGCTATTTTTTCGAACACTCCGTCAAAACCTGGAAGGTCTTTTAATCATTTGAAACCCACCCAAATCATATACCAGGTTTATGGTATTATCAGGTCTTATTTAAAGTATAGCCTCAAAAATAAGGGGTTGGGGGGGGGGTAGAACACGCCCGCGTTGCATTAAGCCCCCACCATTTTCCTTATAAAAACCAGGAGATACAAATGCACAAAGTACTATTGGCAAGTCGCAACGAGGGAAAACTACGTGAAATCCAGGCCCTATTGAGCGATCTTGACTTCGAATTGGTTCTGCCCACACAGATGGGGTTAGACTTGCACGTAAAAGAAGACGGCAGCACTTATGCGGAGAACGCAGCCCTAAAGGCGCAAGCATTTGCTCAGGCATCTGGCTTGCTCACTCTGGCAGACGACACCGGTTTAGAAGTCGCAGCATTGGGGGGTAAACCCGGTCTCTACTCGGCACGCTTTGCCCCTCAACCCGGAGCCACCGACGCCGACCGGCGAGCCTACTTGCTGGAGAAACTAGAGCTGCATCCCCGCCCCTGGCCAGCTCAATTTAGATGTGTCGTTGCTTTGGCCGCTCCCAATGGCGATGTCCGCTTTGCAGAGGGGATTTGCCCTGGCGAGATCATTTCCGAAGAGCGCGGCCGGCACGGATTCGGATACGACTCAATTTTCCTGATCACATCGATAGGGCGCACAATGGCTGAATTGACCAGGGATGAGAAATACCATCTCAGCCACCGCGCTCGGGCAGTTCACGCCGCGCGTCCGAGGCTGTTAGAAATGGCGAATAAATTACAGTAACATGCACTCGTCTTTTACCCAATCCAGGACTGTAGTCCTAGCCCCTTTTGCCATATTACGCTTTTTGAGTTATGATTAAGCATTGTCTCAAAAAGACGGAGTGGGGTTTGAAATGCGCCGCAGGTGCGTTTTAACTCCCCAATTTCCCCCATTTATTATAATGCCTTGTGGACACAATATTGCCCACAAGGCATTGAGACGATACATGGAGACTAATGTTGACTGAATTTTCATCACTGGGTGCATGGCTTCCTATTATCGTTGTCAGTGTGGTTTCTTTGCTCATTGGAGCAGCTGCCACTCTTTTACTGTTTCGACCAGGCAAGAAACGGCGCCCCCCTCCAAAAAAGAAACCTTCCACCCAACGCCGTAATACCCAACCTCGTACTGCCCAACAAAGCGAACGACTCGACAGCGAAAGCCTGCACAAGCTATACGAATTAATTACAACTCTCACCGCGACGCTGAATTATCAACGTGTTATCGATATTGCCCTCGATTTAAGCACACAAGCATTAGCGACTCCAGATGATTCTACCGGCCGGCTGGTGAGTACAGTCTTGCTGTTTTCTAAAAGCAATGCTAAAGAACTGGGGCTATATGTGGGAACAGCACGGCGATTCACACGCTCAGACTTGAGATGTACATTTCCCGCTCAGAAAGGGCTGCTCAAAAATGCCATCGACGAAGGAGCGCCACTCCTAATACAAGATATCTCCCAAGATCCAGAATTGGGGCGCGTCCTTGCCTTTCGATCCTGCAACTCAGCTTACTGCTTTCCATTGCAGCAGGGGCTAGACACATATGGTGTATTGCTTTTTGCCCATCCCGAATCCAAATACTTCACTACTGTGCGGCGCGAAGTGCTCGATATAATCGGGAACCAGGCCGTGGTTGCCATCCAAAACGCGTGCCTATACCAGGAACTGGAGCAAGAAAAAGAACGCATGATGGAAATCCAGGAAGAGGCCCGCAAAAAACTGGCCCGAGATTTGCACGATGGGCCCACTCAATCCGTGGCAGCCATAGCCATGCGCGTAAATTTTGCCCGCCGCCTGATCGACCGCGATACAAATGCCGCTTCGGAAGAACTCCTCAAAATCGAAGATGTGGCCCGACGCACGACCAAAGAAATCCGCCACATGCTCTTTACACTCCGCCCATTGGTGTTGGAGTCTCAGGGTTTGAAAATTGCTCTGGAATCCATGGCCAATAAAATGAGAGAGACTTACGGTCAAAACGTGCTCGTAGATATCGACCAAGATATCGTTGACGAATTAGAAATGGGGAAACAAGGTGTTATTTTTTTCATCGTCGAAGAAGCTGTCAACAATGCCCGCAAGCACGCAGAAGCAGATCATATCTGGGTGCGGCTCAAAACCATTCAACAGGACATAGCCATGCTAGAAATACAAGATGACGGCGCCGGCTTCGACGTAGGAGCAGTGGACGCGACATACGAACACCGAGGCAGTTTAGGCATGGTCAATATGCGCGAACGCTCCGAACTGGTAAACGGCATCCTGAATATCAAATCTGCGGAGGGGGAAGGGACACATATTCAAGTTGTCATCCCACTGAACGAGGATGCATCTGACCGTCTCCGCCGCGGGATATAATCTACCTTGGCTCTTTGGGATTTGCCGGGGTGAAGCCCTAGGGGTGGGGGTTTTGGGGGGGGGGGGGGGCCGGCCCCCCCCCCCCCCCCCCCCCCCCGCCACCCCCCAGGGACCGGCGC
>JBDRGC010000153.1:0-2961 GCA_043818215.1 Chloroflexota bacterium
GTAAATGAACATGCCTGATTATCATAAATTGTCATCAAAATGAGTCATCATACGGGGGGTCATGTTTAAGGGAATTCATGATATGCCCAGTTGCTTAGATAGACCCATTCCACACAGCGGCAAGAACTACCCCCCCCTTTGACCAGGGCGCAGCCGGCGTGGCTTTTGTGTCCGCTATGCTGCGTGCATTATTATAAGATCTCACTCATTCTGCACGACCATCGCGTAACCTGCCGAGCTTCCCGGCTGTGGCAGTCTTGCCAGGTCGGTGGTCATCCGTGACGGATACTGCGGACAGTAAGGAGAAATTGAACCATGAAATGCAATATGAAAAATATTTCATTTACCAGCTTACGTGCACGATTAATGCTTCTCGTCCTTGCGGTTATTGTTCCGGTGCTGGGGCTGAGCGTCTATAATGGCATCGAAGGTAGAAACAATGACCGCCTTGATGCTTTAGCTGACGCAAGGAGGCTGGCGCAGAACGCAGCCATGTTATATGAACATACGATTATGGAGACACGCCAGATTCTTTTCACCCTTACGCAAATGCCTCAATTCCGTCAGCAAGATCCGGCCGCATGTTCAAAGATCTTTGCCGATCTGTTAGAACAAACTGAAAGCTACAGTGGTTTTGCTGCCGCCAAACCGAATGGAGATGTATTTGCCTCGGCGCCCTCCCTTGCAAAACCGGTCAGTTTTGCCGACCGTCCGTGGTTCCAACATCTTGTACAAACCCGCAGTTTTGTAATCGGCGAATATTCAATTGGCCGTCTCAGCGGCAAACCTGCCGTTGTTCTGGGCTATCCTGTCCTTGACCATACAGGACAACTAATGGCTGTCTTTTCTGCCGGACTTGACTTGGGGCGCCTGCAACAAACACTTCTTAAGATTGACCTGCCTGAGGGAACGAACCTTACCATTATCGACAGAGACGGCACGATTTTACTCCGCTTTCCCGATCCGGAGAAATTTGTCGGCAAAAAAATGTCTAATAAATCCATAGTCAAGACTATGTTAACCAAAAAAGAGGGAGCGCAAGAGGGGGTTGACCTTGGGGGGGTGCCCCGCCTTTACGGGTACACAACGATTGGCAGTGGCATTGAGTCCATCCACATAAGCGTCGGCATCCCGGAACAAATCGCATATGCAGATGTTAAACGGCATATGGCTATCGAATTTACCTTGTTGGGGTTGGTGTCGATGCTGGCGCTTTTGGGCGCCTGGTTATTCGGGAAAAAATTGATTCTATCTCCGGTGAACCGTCTGTTAGACGTGACGAGGCAATTGGCCGGGGGAGACCTGACCGCACGCACTGGCCGATCCAATGACGCGGGTGAGCTTGGTTTATTGGCTTCAAATTTTGACCAAATGGCCGACTCGCTCCAGCGACGCCATGATGAGCGCAAGCTGGCAGAAGAGGCGCTTCGAAAGAGTACAGAGAAGCTGATGAAAGCGCAACGTGTTGCCCGTATGGGCTTCTTGGATTGGAATCTGAAAACGAATGAAATGTCATGGTCCGACGAAACCTACAACCTCTACGGAATCGATCCGCATAAGCGGAAATCAACCACAGAATTGACCATGCAACTGGTTCACCCGAACGACAGGGAATTCATTGATAAGAATCTTGAAATGGCCGTTAAGGGTGAGAAGGGATACAGTATTGATCACCGCGTGATACGCCCCGACGGCAAGGTAATATGGGTCCATGCGCAAGCGGAGTTGGTCCGGGACGCAGAGGGCAACCCGGAAAGCCTGCTGGGCACCGTCGTGGACATCACGGATATGAAACTGGCGGAGGAGAAGCTGCGGATAACACAATTTTCCGTGGATCAAGCAGCGGAGTCTGTTGCCTGGATAGAGGAAGATGGACGGTATCGGTATGTAAACGATGTTTATTGCCGTCTCCTCAATTATTCAAGGGATGAACTGCTCTCCATGTGGGTTTTTGACGTGAATCCCAATTTTTCAACAGAAGATTGGCATGAGCGCTGGAGAAAAAGAAAACAAGAAGGGTCTTCTTTTTTCGAGTCTTCAGTTCGTACAAAGGATGGTATGCTTATACCGGTCGAAATCCATGCCAACTACCTGGCATACGAAGATAAGGAATTTGTTGTCAGCTTTACCCAGGACATCAGAGAACGGAAACTACAAGAAGAACAACTCAAACGGCAAGTCGACCGCTTAGCTACCTTGCGAGTCATTGACATGGCCATTATCGCCAGCCTCGACCTGCGCGTCACCTTGGACGTTTTTTTGGAGCAGATCATTACTTGTTTACATATAGATGCGGCAGACATCCTCCTTCTTAATATACACAGCTATAATCAGATGAATCATGTTGCCAGCCGCGGCTTTAAAACGGATGCCCTTAAACACACACATTTATCATTAGGGGCCGGTTATGCGGGCAGGATTGCCCAGGAAAGGAAGGCTGTCTGCATTCCCGACCTGCAAAAAGAACCGTCGGATTTATTAGAGAAATCCCCTCAAATCAGCAGTGAAGACTTTGTCGCCTACTATGGCGTGCCTCTTATTGCGAAAGGACAAGTTAAAGGTGTCCTGGAAATCTTCAACCGCACACCCATAGAATATGACCAGGAGTGGTTGGATTTTTTAGATGCTCTCGCCACGCAGGCGGCCATTGCTATTGATAACGCCATACTTTTCGATGACCTCCAGCAGAGCAACATTCACCTGATGCAGGCCTATGACAACACGCTGGAGGGATGGTCCAATGCCCTGGACCTGCGCGATAAGGAAACCGAGGGGCATAGTCGACGTGTCACGGAGATGACTTTGCGACTGGCCCGTCAAATGGGCATGAGTGACAGCGAACTGGTGCATGTGCGAAGAGGCGCCCTGCTCCACGACATCGGCAAGATGGGCATTCCGGACGCCATCCTTCTCAAGCCAGGTCCCCTTGATGACGAAGAGTGGGAAATCATGCGTAAACAC
>JBDRGC010000154.1:0-16267 GCA_043818215.1 Chloroflexota bacterium
CCTTTGGGTATAGACACCTGTCGTCAACGCAATGTCTTGCCTTGGCCTTATCTGGCTGAAGTGATTGCTGCCCGGCGCAAAGGACTTCCCGCTCCCCACCTACCATCTCTCGCTGCTTGACGCAGGGGAGTGAACGGTTACCTGTATTATGATATACTAATCCCTGGCTAATTGTTTGCGGGGGAACTTCGTTAGTCCATTTAATGGTCCATACAATGCTCTACTAAGTAAAACTGCAAGTTTCTTGTCTTTGGCATTTACATCCATATTTGGTATCATCTCAAAAAATGGTGGGCTGCAAAATACGCCGTAGGCGCATTTCGCAGCCCACCCCCCTTCTTTTGAGAAAAAACCTGATTTGTCTATTGAGAGGAGGTGGTTCTATACAAAGTAGCGAAGACTGATTCCCAACAATACTATCAAGTAAAAACAATCCAATTCTTAATCAAAAAACTAAAAGGAGAAGAAAATGTTTAACAAAAAAGGATTATGGCTCATCACGCTGGTGCTGCTTTTTGCTATGGTGCTGGGCGCATGCAAACCTGCCGCAACAGAAGAAGCTGCACCAGCTGATGAAGCAGCTCCCGCTGAGGAGGCTGCTCCCGCTGAGGAAGCTGGTTGCCCCGCCGTTACCATTGCAGACCGTGCTGGGGTTGCAGCTGGCGAGTACGAGCGTCTCTACGAATTAGCCGATTACGAAGCTGCGGCTGGTTGCACCATGATTTTCAACGGAAACCCGGACATGGTTGAGCTTAATGCCCGAATCACCAACAACCCTGACCTGCCGCCCGTAGAAGAGCGCGTCCCGTCTGAACCATTGGTCGTTGTGCCTTACGAAGCTATCGGCCAGTACGGCGGCACATTCCATGCACTTTCGAACGCCACCGAAGCTGGAACATCCGACTTTTTGGCCGTTCGTCATGTAAATTTCACTCGCTACGGTGATGACTACAATACAATCGAGCCTAGTGTAGCTAAAAGCTGGGAGTGGAATGACGACTTCACAGAGGTGACATTCTTCTTGCGTGAAGGTCACAAGTGGTCGGATGGCGCGCCATTCACCTCGGCAGACGTTGCCTTCTGGTTGAATGATATTGTGCTGAATCCCGATGTTTACGAGAATACACCGGGCTGGGTTGTTTTTGGCGACGGCACCATGACCATTGAAGTGATTGATGAAACAACCTTCAAACTCATCTTTCCGGTGCCAACCCCAGGCATCTTGAGCTTCTTTGCTACCACCTTCCGTCAACCCTTCCAACCCAAACATTTCTTTGACAATAAAGTAGCAGAAGGGATGGATTTTGTTGATGCAGTTACCCTGTACTATGGCCTCAGCGACTGGACTGATGTCCCTTCGCCCCTGTTGGGCGGTAAAGCGGATGATGTAAAACCCACGCTTGAGTCACATATCCTCGTTGAAGAGACCACCGAAGGACGTCGTCTGGTTGCCAACCCCTACTTCTATATGGTTGACACTGTAGGAAATCAATTGCCCTACATCAACGAGGAAAGCGAGTTGTACATCAATGACGCAGAAGTTCGCAACTTGAAAATCACCAATGGTGAAGTTGACTACAAAGTTCAGTCAATCTCTATCATCGATTACCCCCTCTACAAAGACCATGAAGCAGACGGCAACTACACTGTTGACTTGGGCGCCGGTGTTGGTGCAAATCTCTTCTATGGCTTTAACTTGACCCACCCTGATGAAGGCTTACGCGCAATCTTCAATGACCTGCGCTTCCGCCAAGCAATGTCTTTAGCCATTGACCGGGCAGAGATCGTCGATTTGATTTATCTCGGTCAGGCTGAACCAATGCAAGCCTCTCCCGCAGACGGAAATACCGTTAACTTCGTCACTGAAGAACACGAAACTGCCTTCACTGCGTACGATACGGATGGAGCCAACGCACTGCTTGACGAAATGGGTTTGGTGGATGTTGACGGCGATGGTTTCCGTGAACGTTTAGATGGTTCGGACCTCACTATTGAACTTCAATACGCTACCCAAAGTGGACCCGCTGCTATTCAAGAATTGGTAAAAAGTTACTGGGATGCGATTGGCGTTTCCACCACCCTTAAAGAAGTTACCTCTGATGAATACCGCCAGCGAGCAACTGCAAACGAGGCAGATATCGTCACCTGGTTGTATGATGCTACAGCTGGTTCAGTCATCGTGCTAGATACCTCCATGCTTTTGCCGCCCTTCGGATACGCTTTCAATCCTGGTGTGGCTTACTTGTGGGAAGAATGGCACAACACGGACGGCGCTTCAGGTATCGAGCCGCCAGCCGATGTCAAGGAACTGTACGATCTCGTTGCTCAATTCCTCCAATATCCACTTGGCTCACCGGAAAGCGATGCCCTAGGCAAACAGATTGTTGATATTCATGTAAACAACCTGTTGAAAATTGGGATTGCCGGTAATATTCAGATGCCTATCATTCATACCAATAACTTAGGCAACTTCGGCCCTTACACGATAGTAAGCTACGACTACTATCGTGTCTACCCCATGCTCCCGGCCCAGTGGTACTTCACTGAGTAAAGGATCTCACGAAATTCTCTCCCCCTCTCGCTAACGCGACGCCCCTCTCCTTGCGAAGCACAGTTCGTCCAGCTTGACTGGATCCCCTTATGGGGACTGGGAGAGGGGTTGAGGGGGATGATTTTTTCATCATTCCCTATTCCCTACTCCCTACTTCTTTATTCAATCAACCATAAAAGAGGAAGAAGAGATGATCAAATTTCTATTTCAGCGCACCATCGGCATGGTTGTGACCATGTTCTTCGTGTCGATTATGGTATTTATCATCATGGAATTGCCTCCTGGCGACTACGCCGAGCGCTGGGCATTCCGCAAGTTTTCGGGGACCGGTTCTCAGATTACCGAAGCGGACCTCGACAATATTCGGGCGAAATTTGGGCTTGATCGACCAGCCCCGGAGCGCTATTTCAGTTGGATCAGTGGCATTGTCATGCATGGTGATTTTGGCGAGGCCTTTGCTTTCCAAACCTCGGTCAACAACGTTATCGGGCAAAAAATCTGGTTAACCCTGGCAATCCTTTTCTCCACACTAATTGTGACCTATCTGGTTTCGATACCGGTGGGCATGTACGCCGCTATCAGGCGCAATTCACTTGAAGATTACGCGTTGACAGTGTTTAGCTATCTAGGGTTTGCCCTGCCTAACTTTTTGTTGGCTCTGATCATGCTATATATTTCTATTACTTATTTTGACTCATCTGTGGGAGGTCTTTTTTCACCTGAATACGCTGATGCCCCTTGGAGTGCAGAAAAAGGACTAGACCTCCTTAGCCACCTCGTCATCCCTGCTATCATTTTGTCCTGGTCTGCCACTGCTTTTCAACTACAAACGGTGCGAGCCACCATGCTTGATGAACTTAACAACCTGTCTGTGACCGCAGCCCGAGCACGTGGCGTTCCTGAATGGAAGCTACTACTCAAATACCCGGCCCGGCTGGCGATCAACCCCGTTGTTAGCACTATGGGTTTTGATGCCAACCGCATTTTCTCGGAACTACCGATTGTAGCTCTAGTCTTGGGTTTGCCGGAACTGGGAGAGCTACTGCTTAAATCATATCTCGATTTAGATATGTTAGTAGCAGGCGCAATCCTGCTCATTCTGACTTTTATGATCGTCTTTATGAATTTTCTCTCAGATATTGCACTCGCGATTCTAGACCCGCGTGTTAAGCTAATAGAAGGTTAAGGGAAATGACAACCATCGATTTATCCCCAAGTACAATACAAACACCCGCTAACCAGACAGAGTCAAACGAGACGCTGCGTTACTATTCAGCCACCCAATTTCAGCTGATTTGGTGGCGTTTTCGCAAACGTCGTCTCGCCCAAGCCGGGGCGATCATTCTGATCACGATGGCGCTAATTGGGCTTTTTGCCGAATTTCTCGCGCCATACACCGGCACTACCCGAATTAGTGGAGCAGTGTTAGTCGGTCCCGAAATACCCCGTTTTTGCATTGACGAGGGCTGCACCTTACGCCCCTATCTCCCTGGGGTTATATCAGAGCGTAACCCGGAAACCTTACGGATGGAAACTAAGATTGACACATCCGTTCGCCGGGATATTCAATTCTTTGTTCAAGGAGAACCCTACAAATTATTTGGTTTCATAGACATGCAAACACATTTGTATGGGATCAGTGAAGGGTCGATTCATCTTTTTGGCACCGACAGTCTGGGGCGAGACATCTTCACTCGTGTCCTGCTTGCCACTCGAACTTCCTTGTCGATTGGTATAATAGGTGTATTGATCTCTTTCGTACTGGCTTTGATCATTGGTGGGATGGCCGGCTATTTTGGGGGCTGGATCGACTATTTTATCCAACGTCTAACTGAAATTGTGCGTGTCGTTCCGGTGATACCTCTGTATATGGGTCTGGCGGCTGCCTTTCCTAAAGAATGGTCATCTACCCAAGTTTATTTCGCCATGACTCTGATTTTGGCAATTGTCGGTTGGCCGACCTTAGCCCGCCGCATTCGAGGCAAGCTTCTAAGCCTGCGGGGCGAGGATTATGTGGTAGCCGCCAGCCTGGCTGGCGCTGGTCCCAGCCGTATTATTGGACGGCATTTACTGCCAGCCTTTATGAGTTATATCATCGTTGATCTGGTCATTTCATTCCCCTATATGCTCTTGAGCGAGACCGCGCTTAGTTTCATTGGGCTGGGTCTGCGCCCTCCGACTGTCAGTTGGGGTGTCCTTTTACAAGATGCACAGACGGTTCGCGCCATTGAGCAAGCTCCGTGGCTCTTCATACCGGCTCTTTTTGTGGTCGTCGCCGTACTGTCTTTTACCGTGTTAGGTGATGGTTTGCGCGATGCCGCAGATCCATACCAAGTAAGTGGATAATCGGGTGATTTGGAGATAACTTCATGGCAATAACAAAAGCAACTACAGATGACAAGCTCTTAGAGGTGAAAAATCTCAAAATCTCCTTTAAGACAGATGAAGGAATTATCACCGCCGTTGACGGTGTCAACTTCTCTGTAAAACGCGGGCAAACACTGGGCATCGTAGGTGAAAGCGGTTCTGGTAAAAGCGTGAGTACCTGGTCTATCATGCGGCTCTTACCCAAAAACTCGATTATCCACACAGACTCCTCGATTCAGTTTCGCCGCAAGAATGGCAAAGTTGTTGAAATAACAAAACTCGAACCAAATTGTCGTGAGCTTCGTGAGATTCGCGGCGGTGAAGTGGCGTTGATATTTCAGGAACCAATGAGTTCCTTCTCGCCAGTCTACACGATTGGCAACCAGATTATGGAGGCGGTTCTGCAGCACCGCAAGGTTAGCAAGGAAGAAGCCCAGGAAATCGCCATTGATATGCTGGATCGCGTGGGTATCTCCAACCCCCGACAGCGTTTCAAACAGTATTCGTTCGAACTCTCAGGTGGAATGCGCCAACGGGCTATGATTGCCGTAGCGCTATCGATGAACCCATCGCTACTGATTGCTGATGAGCCAACCACCTCCTTGGATGTGACTATTCAAGCGCAAATCTTGGAACTAATGAAAGAATTGCAGGAAGAGCGTGGGATGGCAATCATCTTCATCACGCATAATCTGAGCGTCATTGCTCAAGTGGCCGATGAGGTGGAGGTGATGTACCTGGGGAAAATCCTGGAGCGAGGTACGACAAAAGAGATTATTCGCCAGCCGCAGCACCCTTATACGCAAGCCTTATTAAGAGCCATTCCGCGTCTGGATCATCTCGGGGAGCGGTTAACAGCCATTAGCGGCGATATTCCTAGCCCGTTGGCGCGACCGACTGGTTGCCCATTCTGCACGCGCTGTGAAAAAGTAATGCCCGGCATCTGCGATGTCGAAATGCCAAGCCCGACCCAGATCAGCGATACCCATACCGTATATTGCTTCTTGCACGAGGAGAGAGATGTCTGATATCTTACTTGAAATCAAGGATCTGAAGGTACACTTTCCTATCCGTAGTGATCGTCTCCTGGGTGGGGTCACAAAATATGTGAAAGCAGTTGACGGGGTCAGTTTTTATGTCGAAAAAGGCGAAACGCTGGGTCTGGTTGGCGAAAGCGGCTCTGGAAAAACCACCGTAGGCCGCGCTATCCTGCGGGCGATCGAGCTGACAGAAGGGCAGGTCAGCTTTAATATTGACGGTCAAATGCTGGATTTAGCCCACCTCACAAATAAAGAAATGCGGGCACACCGCAAGCACATGCAATTGATCTTTCAGGACCCCTATTCTTCGCTGAATCCACGCATGACCGTTCGAGACATTATTGCCGAACCGCTGGTTGCACAGAAATTGGCTAAGGGTAAGGAAGTAGATGAACGCGTGCGCGCTGCGGCTGCGATTTGCAAGCTCAACGTGGAGTATTTGCGCCGTTTCCCCCATGCCTTCAGCGGCGGGCAACGGCAGCGCATCGGCATTGCCCGCGCCCTCATCTCCCAGCCACAGTTTATAGTTTGCGACGAGTCTGTGTCAGCGCTCGATGTATCCATTCAGGCGGAAATTCTCAATTTGCTAATGGATCTGCAGTCCGAATTCGGGTTTACATATCTGTTCATTGCACACGATTTAAGCGTGGTAGCGCATATTTCCAGGCGGGTAGCCGTTATGTATCTGGGACAGTTCGTTGAATTAGCTTTCACCAAAGAACTTTTCCATGCGCCGAAGCACCCTTATACCGAAGCGTTGATGTCAGCGATCCCAGAAATGGACCCAGACCAAGAGATAGCTCCAGTCCATCTGGAAGGCGAAATTCCAAGCCCGATCAATCCACCCTCTGGTTGCCATTTCCATACCCGCTGCCCTTATGTACAAGATATGTGTAAGATGGAAATACCGAAATGGCAGGAAATCAAAAAAGGACATTTCGTAGCCTGCCATTTTGCTGATACATTGACATTGAAAGGCGTGAAAATGCCAGATGCGGTAGCGGCAGCAGACTGACTTGAGCTAAATAAATGGAGAGCGTTCAATGGCTAAAAAGAACATTCTAGTTCCACTTACGAAATCGAAATTCAGCCATAAAATATTGCCAGAGATCGAGAAATTCGTCCCGGCTGAAGACAGCCTGCTTATCCTGTATTATGTGACCAAACCACCCAAAGGAATGGGATTCGCTGCCCCGGACTACCGCTCCGATTATGCGCTTGAATCGGATGGGGAACCACTAGGCCCAAAAACCTATCCGATCTTCTCCAGTCAGGAGGAAGACAGTTTGCAGGCTGAGGTGGAAGTCGCTTTGCTTCCTATTACCAATCAGCTGAAGCAACAGGGATACGATGTCTTCACTCAGGTTTGCTTTGGGGATGATGTGGTTAGCGAAATTGTGCGCATTGTGAAGCGTGACAAAATCGACATGATCGCCATGTCTACACGGGCGCGTGTGGGGATGATGCGCTTTTTCTTTGGCGACATTGCTGCGAAGGTTATGCAGCGGGTGGATATTCCCGTTTTGCTGATTCACCCCAAGGAATAACTTCCATCATCGCTATCAAGGGGCTAAAACCGCGCCTGAGTCTTCCCTCACCCTGAGTATAAAAATAACACAAAAGACAAAAAATGAGCAAAGTTATTTTGGTTCTCTCCGATGCCCTGCGCTACGACACCGCCGTTGCGCAAATGGGTTTTCTGGGTCATTTAGTCGAGATCAAAACCGCCAGCCTCTACAAGGTAATCGGTGAACTGCCTTCCATCTCGCGTCCAATGTACGAAACGGTTCACACGGGACTGCCGGTCACCGAGCATGGGGTGGTCTCCAACCAGGTGGTGCGTCGCTCCGAGGTACCCAATATTTTCCAGGCTGCGATAAATGCCGGGAAAACCACCGCGGCAGCGGCATATAGTTGGTTCTCAGAACTCTACAACCGTGCTCCCTACGATTTGATAGACGACCGCGAAGTAGATGACGAATCCTTGCTCATCCAGCACGGGCGATTCTATACTGAGGATTTTTACCCCGATGTCGAGTTATTTGCCACTGCCGGGATGCTGGCGCGCAAGTTCGACCCCGATTACTTGCTCGTTCATCCCATGGGCATGGACGATATCGGACACAAATACGGCGCAGATTCTAGCCAATATCGTAACAACGCTATTCGCCAAGACATGATATTGGCCAATCTTATCCCCGAGTGGATGCAGCGCGGCTACAATATCCTCGTCACCGGCGACCACGGCATGAATGCGAATGGGATGCACGGCGGCACCACGCCAGACGTGCGCGAAGTACCGCTATTTCTCATCCGGCCCGGCATGCCCGGAGAAGGCGACACCGGCGAGGTGATCTCCCAACTGCAAATCGCCCCGACAATATGCAAACTGCTTGGTATCCCAATCCCAGAAAAGATGAAGCGGCCACCTATCGTTTAGAAAAAAGCAAACCGGCGGGTTCGTAGTAGGGCACGAGAGTGCCCGTTGCTCGCAGCAACAGCGGAGTGCAACCAGGCACTCTCGTGCCTGACTACAAACGCTTGGGCAAAAAGCAAAATGGCAGGTTCGTAGTAGGGCACGATAGTACCCGTTGCTCGCAGCGACAGCGGAGCGCAACCAGGCACTCTCATGCCTGACTACAAACGCTTGGGCAGCGACAGCGGAGTACAACCAGGCACTCTCGTGCCTGACTACAAACGCTTGGGCAAAAAGCAAACCGGTTCGTTTGCAAACATGCAAACTATTTTCAAAGGAGAACATCATGTCAACAGGATCAGCTTTTGGAAAGACAATCTTGATCGGCGACCAATTCGTGCTGGAAGAAGTGCCAGCCATTGTCTCGGCCATCCCCTTCGAGACTGTCGCTGAGGTAGAAAGGATCGACGGCGAGGGCTGGGTATTAGAAGACAAGCGCATCGAAGTGCCCGGCTACAAGGACAAGAAAAAAGATCAGCAAGTCGTCTCCATCAATCGCATCCTCGAAGTGATGAATATCGACGTCAAGAAAACCCCCCTCAAGATTACCTGCGGCGGCAGCCTGCTGGCTGGCAGCGGGGTCGGTGCCAGTGCGGCTAGCTGCGTCTCCCTGGCGCGGGCTTTGAACGCCGAATTCGACCTGGGCTACACCATCGAGCAGATCAACCAGGTGGGCTGGGAGGGAGAATTCGCCTATCACGGCATCCCCAGCGGCGTAGACAACACCGCTTCCACCTACGGCGGTCTCCTGCTTTACTGGATCAAAGCTGGAGAAAAGCATTTCGAAAAGATCGCCGCCAAAAAACCGCTCCACATCGTGCTGGGCAACAGCGGCATCACTGCCAACACAGCTTTGTTAGATGGCTACATCGAAGAAATGAAAGCCAACGACCCGGAGTTGTTCAAATCCCGCATGGAGGCCATCACGGCCCAGGTACACGCGATGAAAGCCGCCCTCGAAGCCGGCGACCTCGAAAAAGTAGGCGCCATTATGACGGCCAATCACGAGATATTAATTGCAATGGGTCTTTCCCATGAGATATTGATCAAGCTGTGCAACCTGGCTTTGGAAATGGGCGCCCTGGGTGCGAAAGTTACCGGCGGCGGCCGAGGCGGCTATATGAACGCCCTGACCCCAAACAAAGAAGCGCAGACAGCGATTGCATCTGCGATGGAGGCCGAGGGCTATAAGGTCATTATGACCACGATAGGCGCATAAGTGAAAACGTGAAGCGTGACGAAGTCCCCGAAGCGCAGCGGAGTGGGAAACGTGAAGACGTGAGTTTTTCACTCATTACTCATCACGTTTCACTTATCACTCCCCACGGAGCAAAACATGAGCACAGAAAACTTCCTCGAAGAAATTCGCACCGGCATTGACCGGATGCGCGCCGCCGGTTCAGAAGTCACCCTGGTTCACCACAACGATGCCGACGGCCTCTCCTCGGCGGCCGTGCTGCAAACCTGCCTCACCCGGGCAGGGTTTTCCGTGCGGCGGATTTGCATCGAGAGGGTGCATCCCCCCATTGTGTCCCGCATCCACAAAGATTTCCCCTCCACCATTTTCTACGTAGACCTTGGGGGGCAGGCCGCCCCCGCAATTTCAGAGGCCAACCACGGCATGCGCACCACCATCATCCTGGATCACCATCACCCCCACAAACCCACCGACTCCAAAGTGCTCAATATCTCCACAGAGTTCTTCGGATTGTCCGGCGACATGGACATCTCCGCCTCAACTGCGGCCTACTTCTTCGCTTTAGAGCTGGATGCAAGAAACCGCGACCTGGCTTATATGGGCGTGCTGGGGGCGGTGGGTGACGAGCACGACAGGGAGGGGCGACTGGTCAAAGAGAACCGCGACGCTCTTCTGGATGCAGTCGAACAAGGCCATGTGCAATTTGATGCGGATTCGCAGGGGAAGGAAAAATATTTCCTCTCCCGTTTTGGCGATCCAATTCCGATGGCTCCGTTGGCGATATCCGTGACGACCTTGGGGGGAGTGGGCTACTATTCGGATGGGCCTGACTTGGGGGTGCGCGTGTGCCTGGAAGGGCTTTTCCCCGGGGCGCAGCGCCGGCTCGAAGAACTTCGCCAAACTCAGAAGAAAGCCTACGAAGAAACCACCACGCGGCTGATGCGAGATGGATTCAGAGAAACGAAATATATCCAATGGTTTATGGTTGGAGACGATTTCTCACCAATGGGCGTGAAAATCATTGGCGAATATTGCTGGGATATCCGCAACGCAGATTTTGTCAACCCGGAGAAATACATAGTCGGCTTCCAAAACATGGCCCCGGAGATTCCGGGATTGGGCGTTTTCGATTGGTCTCAAACCAAAGCATCTATGCGTCTGCCAACACAATTGGAGCGAAAGGTACTGGTTGACCGCACCATGCCGGGACTGGCATACCTTGTCCCCGCAGCGGCCAGGCAAGTGGGCGGCTCCATTGATGCCTGTCATGACTACACTGCTGCGACGATTGTCGATATCGGCAGGGAAGAAGATTTGATTGTGGAAATGGACAAATTGGTGCAGGCCGAGCTATAGGCTTTCAGAAAAAGAGGAATTTTTAGGTTTTTTCCGTGTTCATCTGCGCTCGTCCGCGTCCCATCAAATAGCACTTTATACCCGTTGTCAGTATAAGCGAGTAAAAGAGAATATGTCAAAATTTCGTGGTTATATTTTCGATTTAGACGGCACTATTTACTTGGGAGAAAATGCCATCCCTGGCGCCCCGGAAATCATTGCCGAGTTGAGACAGCGCGGCTGTGGTGTTGTCTTCATCTCCAATAAACCTTTGCAGCCGCGCGAAGTATATGCCCAGAAACTGACCCGCCTGGGCATCCCAACCTCCACAGACGATGTGATCAACTCGACCCTGGTGCTGATACAATATCTGCTCTGCGAGATGCCCGCAGCGAAAGTCTTCGTCATCGGAGAACAACCCCTCTTGGACGAAATGGCTGCGGCCGGCCTATCTCTAAGCGATAAGCCAGACGAAATTGATGTCGTCATTGCCAGCTTCGACCGCACCTTCGACTACCGCAAACTGAATATTGGCTACCAGGCCCTCCGTTTGGGAGCACGGTTTTTCGCGACTAACGCCGACCGCACCTGCCCAGTGGAGGGCGGAGAAATCCCCGATGCGGCCGCAGTGATTGGTGCCCTGGAGGGGTGCAGCCGCCGGAAGGTGGAACTGGTGGCCGGGAAGCCATCCTCCTTGATCGTGGAAGTGGCTCTCGAACGGCTGGGATTGCCAGCGAAAGATTGCCTAATGGTAGGTGACCGCCTGGAGACCGATATGCTGATGGGGAACAGGGCCGGCATGTCCACCGCCCTGGTACTAACCGGAGTCACACAGTGGGCAGACCTGTCTGATTCCTCTGTGCAGCCAGATTACACGCTGGAAAACGTGGCGGATATCGCCTACATTTAGTGCTCCTCCCCCCACGGATAGTAAGTGTTCAACCCCCAGTATAATAGAACGCGGATGACGCGGATACAGCGGATCATCGCGGATTCTTTAAAAAAAAATAAATCCGCGTCAATCCGTTTTATCCGCGTCACACCTGCACTTGCCGCAGGTGCAAGTGTCCGCGTTCTATTTCATCAGCCGTCTGAACCATTGCCTCGGATAAATCCTCACCCCCAGTCTCATCACGCGAAATCCCAAAAATCCCACAATACAAACACATTTCAGGCACACGCCGGTGCAACTCAGGTCGGTAATGCCGGGAGAGTCGACCATTGTCATCCCCTAACCCTGTCAACCACAAACTTGGCTGGTTTCACAAGATTTTCGATAAGCTGTACCCTATCATCAGGTTTACTTACGAAAAAATTAGAGGGCAGGCCTGGTTTTCTCAGATCACGCCCAATCTGTGGCTGGGCGGCGCGCCAACATACCGGCGGGACTATGATC
Source organism: Chloroflexota bacterium (assembly GCA_043818215.1). GTDB lineage: Bacteria > Chloroflexota > Anaerolineae > Anaerolineales > UBA11858 > JBDRGC01. Next base: position 12,364 of record JBDRGC010000154.1, read on the forward strand.
TCATCCTGAAAGACAAGATTACAGCGGTAGTTAATATACGCGCTGAACGAGATGACGACACTGCCTTTTATGACCGCCACGGCATTACCCACGTGCAATATAAAGTGCCAGATATAACCATTCCTGATAGACTCATCATTTCTGAAGCGGTTGATTGGATCAAAGCCCAGATCGATGATGACCGCACGGTGTTGGTGCATTGCGCCAAAGGCCGCGGCCGCTCTGCCACTCTGCTGGCAGCTTATTTGATGCGCGCACAGGCGTTGACCTTTGATCAGGCCAAAGCCTTGATGAAGTCAAAGCGGCCCCTCACCAAGCTGGAATCCAAACATCGCCGCAGGCTGGATGAGTGGATAGCGCAACAAAAATAGGCTCTTTTGGCAGTATCGCAAAACTAATACAGGGGACACTGAAATGACTGCCGACCGCCGACTGCTGGCCGCCGACCGCCGCTCCCCTGCGGGGACGCAACGCCGGAGGTACGCACAGCGATGTGAAGCAAAGTCTCCCATTGCCCGATTCCAGCAGTCTGCGGTCTGTCGTCAGATAATGTGCCACTTTTGCGGTATTGCTATTCATCCTTTCCTTGGAGTAGATAGTGTTCGCGTCCCGTTCGAAATGTTGGGTAATGAAGTTTATCACTAGCGAGTCAATGTCATTAGGGTAAGGAAATACCAGCGCTGATTGAGTAGCGGAGGCACGCATTTTATGCTGGAGCGTACACCTGCACTTGCGTTACGGTGCAAGTGTCGAAATAAAGCGGATTATCGTGAAAATAATGCCTTTTAGCAATCCCGTTTGGTTTCGACACCTGCACTTGCCGCAGGTGCAAGTGCGCAGTGCCTGCATAGGTATACGGTTCTCCGCAAGCTCCGAACGTATCAACCAGCACTACTTGGTCTAAACTTAATAACATCGACTACCGAGTCTGCGCTTTAGCCGCCGACATTTTCAGCATTCTGCCCCTATTTGAGAACAACGGGCAAGAAAACTTTATGTGCATTGACAAATGCCCGGCGCGTATAAATATTGCCCCTGCCATCGTCAATCAGGGCTTCGTTGACAGCGGGGATGGTAGATGTCAACAGCGCAGCATAGCTAATGACCACGCTTGTATCCTCAGTCACCGTCCCCGACCAGGTGATTGTCTGGTCCTGTACACCGGGTGCGTTGCCAGAGCTGGTCGTTGGACTGCCCTGGAGCAAGAGCGCAGCGGGCAGGGTGTCGGTGAAAGTAACACTAGCGCTGATACTCCCGCTGTTGACCAACTGCACGGTAAATGTGACCACCTGCCCAATGGCGGCTTCGTCGGGGTCAACTGTCTTAGTCGATGTGGATAAATCGGGTACCGGAGGCGTCAGCAGCCGGAGCACAAAGGCGTCTACTGAACCACTGTAGGTCTTGTAAAGGGCGTGAGCCGTCGTGGGAAAGTTTGACGATTGGGTTTCACCGACGACGTAGACCCTATTCTCTTCGTCCAGAGCAATGGCGGTACCGCCACCCTCCACATAGGAACCGCCGACGTAGGTGCCATAGATCAAATCGGCGGCGCCGTTCCCCTGAGGACGCAGGCGCACCACAAACGCATCCCCCCACGAAGGATCCCCAGACGTGTCGTAAGCGTCGGCGGTGATGGGGAACCCCTCGGTCGAGCATGTATCGCCGGTCACATAGACATCCCCATTCGCTCCCAGGGCGATGTCACATTCACCGTAGAATCCCTCCTGGCGATTGCCTCCCAGGAAAGTGGAGTAGAGCAGGTCAGCGGAACTATTGCCTGCCGGGATCAGTTTGCTGACGAATAAGTCCGAGTACGAATCACAGTTACCATCGGCGCCACAGCTAGTGTCCATGGCGCCAGCAGTGGTGGGAAAGCCAGACGCAGAGGTCTTACCGCACACATAGGCGTGGCCAGCGGCGTCCAGGGCAATGCCGTTGGCATAGTCCGCGGACCAATCAACGCCCAAAAAGGTGGAATAGAGCAGGTCTGCCGCTCCATTGTTGCCGGGGTTCAGCTTGAAGAAAAAGGGCTCGCTTCCAAAGGTACGATCTTCGTAGGACACCTCATCGTATGCGCCGGGGGTGGTGGGAAAGTGGTTGACCCCACCCGGATCCCCTTTCGAGTTGCCAATGACGTACACGTTGCCACTCCCGTCAATGGCAATGTCCTCCCCTCGCGATATCGTGCCTCCGCCGACAAAGGTGCTGTAGAGCAGCCCGGACGCGCCTTTGCTCAGGTCCAGCTTGACCACGAAGGTGTCCTTGTTAAGTCCGACGTCAAAGTAAGAGAATACGGTGTCGTAAGCGCCTGGAGTGGTGGGGAAATCCTGCGAGTAAGTGTAGCCGGTCAGGTAGACGATACCCTGGGCATCCACGGCGATGGCTCTGGCTTCGTCATCGCCGCACTGATCCCCCAGTCCAGGGACCGTGACGTGTGACCCACCCAAGTAGGAAGCGTAGAGCAGATTGCCGTCACTATCCATCTTTAGGACAAAAACATCCATGCAGCCGTTGAGCGTCGCGTCAAAGGGATTCCCGGTCGTCGCAAAATCGCTCGATGTGGTCCAGCCTGCCACGTAGACGTTGCCGCTCGCGTCGGTGGCGATGGCCTGGGCACTATCTTCATCGGAACCGCCGATATAGGCGCTAAAGGCCGGCGCCACGTACACAGCCCCCCGCTGCATTTTGGTGACGAAAGCATCCGATGTGCCGCTCAGGGAAGTGCCACCGGACCCGGTGGGAAAGTTGCTTGATGCGGTCCAACCGGCGATCCAGATATCACGGTTGTCAGTGCCCCGGCCCAGGATATCGCCCTGCCCAGATAGGGCAACATCATAGACCCAGTCATTATCAGAGCCGCCCAGATAGGTGCCAAAATACGCCTCTTCTGGGTAGACTGCCTGCGGGGACATGTCGCCGCCAGGTGTGACGACAGCGAAGGGGGCCGCGACCTCGAACGTTTCGGCGGCGATGTGGGCGGCGGTGGGTTGCCCTGTGGAAGCGATTCCTTCAGTGGTCAGTAAAGGCAAGGCTAGATCGCCTACAGAGGTTGTAAGGTGAAGATAGCCGTTTTCGGCAGTGACTGTTTCGCTTCCTTCCACCCGCAGACGCACGTCTTGGAGAGCAAACTGGCAATCCGCTTTACAAACCAGCCGCCACGTCCAGCGCCCATCCACACCACTCACTTCCAGGTCTACACCGGGATAGAGGTCGACATAGCGCACGCCGCCCCACACCGGAACATTGGTTTGCCATCGAGACGGATCGCTGCCGCGATAGTAGTGGGCTACCGTCTCCTGACGATCAAAAGATTCCAGACGCGGACTGGGATTAGCGTTGGGGAAACTCAACTTCAGATTGACTGCCTGGCGCGCTTCGGATTCGTGCAGCCGGTCATCTCGTTCTGCCGATGCGCTTTCTGACCCTTGGAGAGGCGGAGATTCTGCCACACTAAGCCACAGAGCATCATCAGCCAACCAGAGGATGCCCAACCCGACCTGGGCCTGAAAACGGGCGCGGGTATCGAATTGCCCCATATTTCCCACAAACATTACGCCGCCCTGCTGCGCTGATTGGCCCGCTTCAGCTTGCAATGGCGAATCGGCGTTCGCAGAAGGCCGGGGGGAAACATTCCCAAACAAAGTTATAGCAATTCCTGCCAACAAGGCCAGCTTGAGAAAAAGAGTGATCGATTTTGTTTTCATCAGGTATGCCTCCTCGCAACCCTTCTAATTATAACCGTTCAGCCCCCCGGCCCCCAATTCTGGGGGAGTCACGCATCGACACTGGCAACAGTGTTATCCGCGGCCCCCCGGCCCCCAATTCTGGGGGAGTCACGCATCGACACTGGCAACAGTGTTATCCGCGGCCCCCCGGCCCCCAATTCTGGGGGAGTCACCCTCCC
>JBDRGC010000155.1:0-3365 GCA_043818215.1 Chloroflexota bacterium
CCTTTGGGTATAGACACCTGTCGTCAACGCAATGTCTTGCCTTGGCCTTATCTGGCTGAAGTGATTGCTGCCCGGCGCAAAGGACTTCCCGCTCCCCACCTACCATCTCTCGCTGCTTGACGCAGGGGAGTGAACGGTTACAAGTAATTGATGCTTTACATGTTGCAAACCATCATACTCAGCCCAATACTTTTCATGTGTGTCTATGTGTGTTGTCATAATCGCACCCTGATTTTGGAACAAATTTATTTATAGAACTTACTGCAACCTAACGATTAGAGGAGGGGCGCACATGGGTATGGCAAGGCATCCCCAGCACGCTCTTGCCAATGATTGCCAGGCGCTGGTTTGTTTCGTCCACAAGAATACCCTTTTCGAGGCTCTATTTCGCGGCCTGTATCCTTGCTCCATCCAGCTTCGTACTCCTGTTACCAGGTTTGCACGTGGATTTCGCTACCGGCCTGCTGGCTAGGCTTTAGCCGGGTGGGACTTTCACCCACTGGGTAATATTGACCAATTTCTTAGAGGGTTCTTCTCCTTTCTCTATTCCCAGGGTCTCGGATTTATCTCGACACGAGCAACTAGGGTTGTGCGGCGCGTTCTTTCCAAAACCTACGACTTCAAATATTGTTCAAAGAACGACATCGTTATTTCTGAAACCTTGGGGTCTTGAAAACCACCATGCCCTTCTCCCACGACGGTGTAAAACGAAACTGGTACTCCTGCAACTACTAAGGCATTATTCAACAACACACTCTGTTGATACGGTACAATTGGATCGTTATCTCCGTGAACAATCAGAAATGGGGGAGCATCTTGGGTTACATGTGTTATCGGATTTGCTTGAGCAAACCGATCCTTATTTTCTTGAATAGGACCGCCTATCAACTCCGACTCGGGAGAATCAGGGGTGTCGTGAACCATTCCATTTGGAATTCGCTGCGAATCCATCTGAACAAAATCAGTCGGACCAAAATGATCGACTACAACCTGTACCTGGCTGGATACATTCAGGTTTTCACCAACATCAAATCCGTTTATGTTTCCGGTCGTGCCAAGCATTGCCACTAAATGCCCTCCGGCTGAAGGACCCCAGGCGCCAAAACGATTAGGATCAAGTCGGTATGTTTCAGCACTTGCACGCAGCCTGCGTACTGCCGCTTTTACATCTTCAATTTGGGCAGGAAAAATTGCATGTTGACTCAAGCGATAATTGATACTTGCGACTGCATAACCTTCATCTACGTACTCCAGCGGAACGTAATCATCCTTACTTCCCATCCGAAAAGCGCCGCCATGGACCCAAATTATTAGTGGAAATGGACCACCTTCATCAGGGATATAAAGGTCGAGTTTTTGTCTTTCGTGTCTATCAGGAACATACGCTAGATCACGGTAGATTGGCATATTTTTTCCTTTTCCATATTTTCCTTCATTTGGAGCTCAAGTTAGCGCCGCACAACGGTTTGGCTCAGCGGCAGCGGTGGGACTGGCAAGACTCCTTCTCGATTATCGCGCATTTCTGGCAAAACGCACCCGTTTCCGAGCAGCGGAGCCGCTGTCCGCTGGAGCCGGTGTTGGGCGGCTGGTGGAAGACCGTACCGTAATGGGCCATCAGATGGCTTATATTGCCGCGTCGTGTTTGTTGACCTGCTCGTCCGGCTCGGTGTTTTGGGCCCGCCCCGCTCGCATGGCGAGCAGGAGAAAAACGAACCCAAGTACGATGAAGAATTGAACGGCAAACGCCTGACCCGCGATAAAGGATTGGTTGCCGAGTTTCTGTACGATCTCTGGGTACATGGCAAAGCCAGGTGCGCCAGCGAAACCACAAGCCTGCCACGCGGCGGAGAAGAAACACAAACCAGCTTCCAATTGCAAGTCCCCCGTCCATTGGCGTTGCGGTTCCAAACTTGGACGCTGGTGCGCCCAAACCCAGACTAATGCCAGGAACAGGATCACAAACAGACTCCCCATGAACGCAGATAGCAGAAACAGGAGGCTCCAATCCAGCATCAGACGGACGGCATGAAACATGAAAAAGACGAGCTGGATCACGAGAAGTGGCAACAGAACGCGACCGACGCGTTTGGCAGAGTACAGGCGTGCTCCGCCAGCGGCGAGGAGAATCGCACCAAGAGGCAGGCCCGCTGTCATGTACAACAACACCAAGCCGCCCATACCATACCAGAGCGACAAGAGTACGCTAGGATTTGTCTCGGCAAGCGCTCCGCGAAACACCCAGATGAGGATCGGGGCGCCAAGGATGAGTACAAGTCCACCAACCACCATCAGAACGCCGGGCGCCCGAGAATGAGCTGGGCTCGCGTTCCCGAACTCGCGGTCGTGTTCCGTCCTAGCCTGAAGCGAACTTTTGTTGCTCATGTGTTTTACTCCTGTGAAAGTTTTTGCGGTGCCGCCCAACGGTTTGGCTCAACGGCAGCGGCGGGGCGGGCGAGACCCCTTCTCAATTATGCACCATTTCTGGCAAACCGCGTCTGCGCGGAGCGGCAGAGCCGCTGTCCGCTGGAGCCGGTGTTGGGCGGGTTTGGCTCTTGCGTTTTGCTATTCTCAGTAGAATGTAACCCATCAGTAGCACGTCATATCAGTCGAACCGCATGGTATTCAACCACGTTTTTGTGCCTGTCTCTTCCGAAGGAACATTACAAGATTCCACCCTGCTAAACAAAGAAGAATGCTGATGAAACCGATAATAGTTGGATTTAAATCGAAAAGGGATAAATTGGGATTGTACGTTTTTACAGTCATATTGTTCATCCGGGAATTGAAGTCTATAAAATTGAACATTGGTAATATTGAGTAAATGCCCGCAATGAAGTAACTAATAATGCTTGATACTTTCTCGGGCATTTTAATTTTGCCAATGAGAAATGCAGTAGCGATTCCTAAGAAGAAACTGCCATAGAACGCTAGATAAAAAGGAATTGCGAACCTGTTCATTTGATACTCCTTTGAATATTCTCTCACCGTTTTTTGGTGTTCATGATGAGAGTCGTTTTTTGATTTTCATAATCCTCCAACAACGAACCTGCCCAACGTTAGCTTCACCGGCGGGGCGGGTTGGCTCAGAGACATCCTTGAACCCGAACCACTTTATGCTTTTCGACTTCCGTACCCTCGGGGCGATTAGCCCCGTCCGGTGCTAGCCGGGTTAGCACGCGCATCTCACTAATGCAAGACAATAGTGCGTACTTGGATGCTTTCCGAAGTAATCGTTCACTCCCCCCCAAAAAGATAGCTGGATCTAGGACAAAATCGAAGCTGGTCTACACACCTGCGCAGTACCAGCGTTTGTGCGGTATACGTTCCGCAAACATGCTGGTAACCGCGAGTACCAGCGAAAGCCA
>JBDRGC010000156.1:0-12533 GCA_043818215.1 Chloroflexota bacterium
CAATTAATAATTAAGAAGCTTGAGCAACGTATTTTTCGTAAGTTGTTCTTCCCAATCAGAAGTAATGATGAAGGCCCGAATATCATGGGAGACATCTTCCTTCCAATCCAGTTGTTCTATTCGCTGGCGGGTAAATTCCCGGGTGGTGGTTACATATTGACTGATGACCCGGAGGCGTTCCTTCACTAACTCCGAAAGTGGGGCACAAGACCTCCCCAAATGCCTAAAAACGTACCAAAGTGGGGCATACCGCTTTCTAAACGGGTCTTTTTGGGCTAAAAGTGGGAGAACATTTGCGTCCGGTTTTAATTGCGTGAAACCATCAGTCAATATGTAGCCACTACCATCTTTTTTTCTCAGCCACTGTATTCTCCTATCAAATGTGCATTGCAGCAGGATTCTCAAAGCCAATCGATTCCAGATAATCTCGGTTGCGCTGAACGCTATCTTTGGGGTTACCCATGCCAGGTAAAACATCTTGTTCGACCACAATCCAACCATCGTAGTCAAGTTCATTGAGAATAGTCTTTAGCGCCGGGAAATCTATCCCCCCTTTACCAAGTTCGTAAAAGGACTCGTTTAACACAATTGGTCTGTGTTATTTCAATCGTCACTCATCGCTGGATACGCGCTGACCCTCCTTGGGCAAAAGCTCTTACCTGCTCAACGGTTGCCATGGTTGTATCACCAGGGAAGGAGGTCATCAGCGCGCCATGTGCCCAGCCCAAATTGACGGCTTCTTGTTCTGGCTCCCCTGTTAGGAGGCCATAAATGAAACCGGACGCAAATCCATCCCCACCGCCGACGCGGTCGTAAACGTTAAGTTCGCAGGTCGGTGAAACGTATGCCTTGCCGTTGATCCAGGCAACCGCGCCCCAACCATGATGGTTGGTGGAATACACCTCCCGCAAGGTTGTAGCGACTACTTTGACATGCGGATATTTTTCGATCACCCGGTCAATCATCCCGAAGAACTTGCTGGGGTCTAGCTTGGACTCGGCGGTGACGTCGGGGCCAGGGATTCCGAGACCCATCTGCAAGTCTTCCTCATTACCAAGAATGACATCCACGTTCTCGACAATCCGACGGAGAACAGACAAAGCGCGGTCGTGGCCGCCCCAGATGTTCCACAATTTTCCGCGATAGTTCAAATCGAAAGATGTGACCGCACCGGCAGCCTTGGCCGCTTGCATGCCTTCGATAATCAACTCGCCGGTGGTTTCCGACAAGGCAGCGAAAATGCCGCCGCTGTGGAACCAGCGCATACCCCCTGCGAAAATTTCATTCCAATCAAAATCGCCGGGCTTGAGTAAGGCGCCAGCTTCGTTCGAGCGATTATAAAATACAAGCGGGGGGCGCACCCCGAAACCACGGTCACTATATACTGTGGCCATATTGGGGCCATTCACCCCGTTATGTTCGAAATATTTATAAAAAGGTTTGACGCCCATGGCACGAACTCGCTCGGCGATCAGCGCACCGATGGGGTAATCCACCATCGCCGTGGCGATGCCGGTCTTTAAACGAAAACAATCCGCCAGGTTAGCAGCTACGTTGAACTCACCTCCACTGACATGAATTTTGCACTCGGTGGCCTTGCGGAAGGGGACGACGCCGGGATCAAGCCGATTAATAAGCGCGCCGACGGACACCAAGTCCAGCGCGGCCTCTTTTTTGATATTCAGCCCATATTTCATTTTAGTCTCCTTTCAATTATGCATTGTAGGTGCTGGAAGTTATATCGCCGCCGAGGCCTGTCCAATTAGTATGGAAAACCTCACCACGGGGTTTATCCGTGCGCTCATAGGTGTGAGCGCCAAAGTAATCCCGCAGGGCTTGCAGCAGGTTGGCAGGCAACCGTTCGCGGCGGTAACCATCATAAAATGCCAAGCCGCTGGACATCGCTGGAACAGGGATACCCGCTTCAACTGCCGTAGCAATCACCCGCCGCCATCCTAATTGGGCCGCGTCTATTTCAGTCTTGAAGTAATCATCCAGCAACAAGTTAGTCAGGTTATGTTTTTTGTCAAAGGCTTCTTTGATCTTGCTCAAGAAAGCCGAGCGGATGATACAACCGCCGCGCCACATTAGGGCAATGCCGCCGTAGTTAAGCTTCCAGCCATACTCCGCTGCTGCAGCCTGCATCAACATATAACCCTGGGTATAAGACATGATCTTGGATGCGTAGAGAGCATCATGAATATCCTTGATGAAAGTCTGCTTATCGCTATCAAATCCCACTTCCGGGCCGCTCAATACCTGGGATGCTTCTACTCGGTCTGTTTTCAAAGCAGACAGGGAACGCGCCAGCACCGCTTCGTTGATCAATGTCAATGGGATGCCCATTTCCAACGAAGAGATCGCCGTCCATTTCCCGGTGCCTTTTTGTCCGGCGGTATCGAGAATTTTGTTGACCACGTACTCGCCATTTTCATCTCGGTAGCCTAAAATATCACGAGTAATCTCGATCAGATAAGAATCCAGCTTACCTTTGTTCCACGCTGCGAAGACCTCGTGCATCTCCTGGTTGCTCATTCCCAGCAGATTCTTCATCAAGTCGTAGGCTTCACAGATGAGTTGCATATCGCCATACTCTATTCCATTATGAGTCATCTTAACGTAATGGCCTGCACCATTCTCGCCAACCCAATCGCAGCAGGGCACGCCGTCATCTACTTTGGCCGAGATCGCCTGGAAAATCCCCTTGACGTGCAGCCAGGCTGGGGGTGATCCCCCCGGCATGATCGAAGGCCCGAAACGGGCGCCTTCCTCCCCGCCGGAGACTCCCGTGCCAATGTAGAGAAGTCCTTGCGACTCGACGTACTCGGTACGGCGGATGGTGTCGTTATAATTTGAGTTGCCGCCGTCAATGATGATGTCGCCTGCCTGCAAATGGGGAATGAGCAAATCAATGAAATCATCTACCGGCGCGCCTGCTTTTACCAGCAGCATCACCCGGCGGGGTCTTTTCAGCACACTGACCAATTCTTCGATAGAATGCGTTCCAACAACTTCGGTGTCCTTGGCGATGCCGTTGATGAAATCATCCACCTTGGAAGTCGTGCGGTTAAAGACCGCCACTTTGAAGCTGTGGTCATTCATGTTCAAGACCAGGTTTTGTCCCATGACAGCCAAGCCAATCAGGCCAAAATCACATTTTTTCATCTTGATTTCTCCTTTTCTCTTCTTTGGTTAGAAATCGAATTATCGAACCCGGTAAAGGATTTCGCCCGCTTTGGGAACGAATAATATCCCTTCAGATTCCCGGTTTATCCATTGATGGATATCAACATTATCAGGATTCAGGTACCCCAGGTTGAGCCGCTCACAATCATCAGGAGGGATATTGCTCGCCAGGGTCACTTTGACATTGGGTTTTTCAACACCGTTGTCCATCACCCCGGAGCCGCGCACATGAGTACTGTGAGCTAACACCCCTAAAGGAACATGCTTAAATCGATCCCATTGCTCTAAGAAATACGCTAACACATGATATCCAATCTCATAAATATACTTACCATGCACATGACTGACCACATCCAAATGAGGGGCGTAGATGATGACCTCGCCACCATTGGCCACAGCCGGTTCGAGTTTGTACATAGCTTTGGCCGCCGTCCAGAGTTCATCGTACATTGGCGGGGCGCAGGAAAGCACCCGTTGGAAGGGTTTGTTGCACCACAGGATATGACGCTGCGCGGAAAAATCAGCCGCCGCGCTCCAGGCTGTGTACATATCGCCGATGAACAGCCCTGCCAGATCGCGGCCTTGTACGGTCAGTGCGATCAGCGTGACAGGCGTTTTCAGCCTTTGTGCCGCCGCGTGAATCATACTGCGCACAGGCGTATCCTTGATACCGATTGTGCCAATCACTCCGGCCAGCGCTCCCAACCAGTGGGTTGCGTTGATCATCTCTGCACCGGAGATACCCGGGAACAGATACTTGGCCCCGCCTGAAAAACCAGCCACTTCATGCGGAAAACTCGGCCCCAAAATGATGATATGGTCACATTCGAGTGCGGCTTTGTTCAGACGGATCTCGACTCTATCGGGCAGCGATTCGTGCCAGTGCGCGCCGGAAATTTGCTTGATCTCGTCCTGCTCCATTGTGCCGAGGGTGGCGAGGGCGGAGGGTTTGTCCCAGGCGTGATTGAGTAAGCCAATATGCCCAAAGGTTGACTCACGCTCCCCGGGGCTGCCCACCACCAGGTTGCAGAGCTGCGGCTCGCTCAAGGGGGGGTGAGTGCCCAGTGCGACCATAAAATCAAGCTGGCGGGCATCGTGCAGCACCTCGACCAGTGCCCGAAAAAGAAACGGCAGCGGCAGCGAGCGCGTGTGATCTGGTATCAGCACCAGCACACGTTGATCACGAAATTGCCCCTCCAGGCCGTCATGCAAGGTTTGCCAGATGGTTTCGTTGGAGAGAATAGCGCCAGATGAGGCTTGATTTTCAATCAAAGTCATTGCAAATCCAGATTTGTAACGCAGTCCCCACAGCGGAGTGGGAGACGTGGAGAGGGAAACGTAAAACGTGAAAATTCACGCCCACCTGTACTCATCTGTACTTGGACACAGGTGCAAGTTTAGATGCATGTACAAGTGTTCGCGTCTTATAATAATGTCTGGCAGCAAATGCAAATTCTTTGCAAAAATATGTTTGTGTAAAGTTGACACTAGTTGACAGTTCTTCATCACTTGCATATAATAGAATCATCCAAAAACATTTTTGTGTTTTCCTCCCCGGTGAAGGCGTGCCCGACAGATGGGCGCGGGTTGGGTTTTAGGTGCTGAGAGCCTGTATAAAAGCATCCCCAACTAGCCGGGGCGGTTTTGTTTCTCCTCGCTATAGTCAAACAAATGTACTTTGCCTTGCAAGCACCCCAGAAGAACATTGTCTGAGAGGTGTTCACTGGCCGCGGCGCCAGCGAGCATGTCAGCTACTTGCAAGCCATCTTCTTCGCGAGCCGGACGCGGTGCTACTTGTCTGAGATGTGGTTTATCTGTGCTGCGTAGTTTGGCCGACACCGCAATTCGTACCGCTCGGGTAATACTTGTTTCTTTTCGACTGCCGTCGAAGAGTAATACGTGCTTCTCTATCAGGCCATCTGGCAACCGGATGATACTTTCGGAGACGAAATATCCGATCAATTCATTGCCGCGCATATTGCGAAATTCTGGCGTTAACCTTTGCTTGTTAACTCGCAAGACAATACCTCTAAGATTGACCTGCGCCAACTCCTCAAAGAAACGTGGCTTGAGAAATCTAGAAGAATCGGCGAAATGAAAGTAAAATTGTTTGCCGAGGCCATATCGGTCCCTGATGGAGTTCAGTATATCAGAGAGGGGCATCAAACTTGTAATGCAAGCAACCGTAAGATAGCGCGAGGAGGCTCTCCGAAACTTGAAGCCAGGGTCTCCAGACCAATCTACGTAAAGGACTTTCATGGAACAGATCAAACCCCGCTAAAAGCTGAGAAACCGCCATCTACCGGCACCACAACGCCGGTCACAAATTGGGAAGCCGGGGAAAGCAGCCAAAACATTGCACCCAATAAATCTTTGGGGTTGCCGAATTTGCTCATGGGGGTATTATCAATAATTGTTTTGCCGCGGGGCGTAAGTTCGCCGGTTTCAGGATCAGTCAATAAGAAACGGTTCTGCTCGGTCAGGAAGAAACCCGGGGCCAGGGCATTGACTCGGATATCCGGCGAGTATTCCTGCGCCATGTGGACAGCCAGCCATTGGGTGAAATTGCTCACGGCAGCTTTGGCAGCCGAGTAGGCCGGGATGCGCGTCAGGGGTTGGAAAGCATTCATCGATGAGATATTGAGTATTACGCCCTCACCCTGCTCAACCATAATCTGACCGAAAACCTGGCTGGGCAACAGCATCCCCAAGAAATTCAGATTGAAGACCCACTGGATAGCCTCCGGTGATAAATCGAAAAAGGACAGGTCGGGGCTGGTGGTGGCCTGCTTCTTGTTCCCGCCCGCGCCATTGATGAGAATATCCACCCGGTCAAAGGTCTCCAGGGCTGTTTGGGCAGATGCCTCGATGCTGGCCTTGTCGAGCACATCGCATTGGATGGCTATGGCCTCGCCGCCCGCCGAGGTGATGTCGTCCACTATTTTCTGTGCCGTCTCGGGGACGATATCTAACACAACAACCCTGGCCCCGGCGTGGGCCAGCGCCCGGCTCATCGTACCGCATAACACCCCACCGCCACCGGTGACAACAGCGGTTTTACCTTTCAAACTAAACAAACGCTCTAAATATTCTTGGTTCATTATTCACCACTTTCGATCGTTGCCCCTGCCGTTATCTGGGGAAGATAGATCGCCGAGGCCCCTGCCTCTCGCAGAGCTGCCTCGAGTTTCGTCGAATCTGGCCAGGGCCAGAGAGCGATGATGGTGCCTCCATCACCGGCCCCGGCAAGCTTAGCCCCCAATGCGCCAGCCTCCAATGCAGCAGCAATCAGTCTCTCATTTGACTCGCCAGACCCACCCAGGTTGCGCTGAATGGTGTGATTCTCGTTCATCAGGCGGCCCATCAAAGGCCAATTGGCAATGATGATCGCCTTTTTGCCCATGCGGGCGATTTCCGTAATGCGCCGGTAGCTTTCCACCACGGCTGATTCTCCCTCCAGCCAGCGTTCGCGGAGCGGTTTGTGGACCGCACTGGAAGCGTGCTGCACACCGGTAAAGGCTAACACAAAGGGCAGCTTTAGCACATAGGCAGAGAGGGGCTCAATGGTGGCAAAAAGCTCCGCCTCCGCTTCGCGGTAGAATTGCTTGCCCCGAAAGTCCATGTAATTCAAACCGCCGAAAGAACACATATAGGCATCCTGATAGCCGCACACAACCTTGAGGTAGTTCAACTCAACGTAACGGGCCATCTCAGCCAATTGGTAAGTATTCTTGTTTACTCCCTGCCAGACTAACATCGCTCGCAGCAAGGCTACTACCAGTGCAGTGGATCCTGCCAGCCCGCTGCGCATGGGGATTTCACTTTCATAGCGCACGTGACAGGCCAAAGGAGGCAGGCGCATGTAATCGAGGATAGCACGCGCTATGTCGAAACGATCACGTTGGGGGCGCAGGTCATCCCGGCTGGCGATGCGGTACTCCTGCCCACCAGTTTCCAGCACGATGCCAGAGGCAGGGGTCACGGTCACGCGCGCCCGCATTCCCACCGAACATGACAGAACTGCTCCACCGTACATATCGGTTGGGTTGCCAATAATCCCGGCCCGGCCGGGCGCCGAGCAGACGATCTCGCGCTTCCCGTGTCCCGCATCGCCGGGCTGCTTGCCTCCCGTTTTGCAGGATTGGTCAGAGTTCATAGGCTTTGGCCTTGATGTATTTCCGAACCAGATAACCATAGCGTTCGTCAGCCAGGGCAAAGTCTATAAAGGCGCGGAAATAACTCTCGAAATTGCCCACATCGTAGCGGCGATGGTCGGGGGGGAAGAGCCAGGCGTAAACCGGTTCTCCCCTTCTAATGAGCAGTCGGATAGCGTCGGATAATTGGATTTCTCCCTTCTTGTCGGGCAGGGTGCGCTCAAGGGCTTCGAAGATGGCCGGGCTGAAGACATAGCGCGCCGCCACAGCCAGTGTACTGGGAGCGGACCCGGAGGTGGGCTTTTCTACGATATCGGTCATCGCCACCGGCTCGCCAGGGGGAGGCTCCACTCCGCCGGCTGTGCTGACGATGCCATAACGGAAGGCCTCTTCTGGTGGCACTTTTTCCACGGCCACTATGGCGGCTGCTCCCAAATGGCGATGGGCCTCCATCATCGCTTGCAGCGGAGCGGAGGGGTACTCGGCAGCAATGAGAGAATCTCCCAGGGCTACCACACAATCATCGTCGTCCGCGAATTCAGCCCCCAGCGAAACTGCGTGGCCCAGCCCCTTGGGTGTGCTTTGCCGGGTATAGAAGAAGCGTGATTTGTCCTCGATATAAGCCAGGTCTGCCATACGCGCTTCATTCCCCGCCTGTTTCAAGGCTGACACCAATTGGGGGTCGGAATCGAAATGATCTTCAATGCTCCGCTTGCGACGGCCAGTGATAATGAGCAACTGGCGAAGACCGGCTTCTTGCAGCTCCTCTACCACATATTGAAGCACCGGCTTGCGTCCCACCGGTAGCATTTCTTTGGGCTGCGACTTGGTAGCTGGTAAAAGCCGTGAACCTAGCCCGGCGGCCGGGATGATAGCTTTGGTTATGAGTTGTGTCATGGGTTGATCCTCTCTTTAGGGGTTTTTCCACGTGAGGCGCGAAGAGTGCGTCGCACCTTAATTTGCAAAGGGCAACAGGTGCCGCTCGAAGTGCGCCTCCAGCAGCGTGTAGTGGACATCTTCGTGCTCGCGCAACGTTGCCAACAGCCGGTCGCCGAAGCGGTCGAGCATCGAGCCAAAAGTCACGTGCAGCACTTGTCGGGCATCGAATTGGTCGAGCAGTGTGGACAGGTCTGTGTCTGCCAGCGACTCTAGCGGGGGAACGTTGACCAGTTCAGCCGAGACGTGGTAGGTGGCGCGGTCCTTGGGGTAACGTTCCATAGCGTAGGTCAGAATATCCCGGAAAAAGGCTGGCTGTGCTCGTGCCACCGTCCGCAAGGCTTCCAGATAGCTGGTGCCGGCGGTTTTGAGATGTACCAATCCCCGCGTATGTTTGGAAATGGTGGGGTAGATGCTGAACTTATCCGAGCCGGAATGGATGCTGAGTTTGTACGGCCCCATGGTGCGGGCGATGGCAGCATGTTTGGCCAACTCAGTCTCGAATTCAGCCAGGGCTTGCCCTGGGCTTATCGAAGGGTCACCGATGTAATCCACTCCCTTTTCGAAGCGGCCGATGTAACGCGGGGCCAGACTGACCCACTCGACTCCCAGCCGCCGAAGTTCGCTGGCGATGAAAAAGTGTTCCTCGATCGAGGTGGGCGTCTCGGTTTCGTCCACCGACATTTCCAACTCGAAATCTTTGGTTTGGGCATCCAGGTGGCGGTACATGCGGACGGTGTGAGCGATGGCCCGGTCGTACTTGGCAGCCGCGCGCGTCAGGGTAGTGTGGTCGAATTCCAGCGCAAATTTCTCCACTTCGAAACGGTGGTCGAGGTAGCGTGCGTGCAACCCTTCGGGCGAATCTTCCAATTCGCCCCAAGGCAGAGTGTGGATTTTATCTTTCAGCACCTCCATCGGGGCGGTGTGAGCCTCATTATCAACGTAATCGCCGGGGTCAACAGTGAAGAAGGTGTAGCCAGCCGCCACACAGAGGTCAATATCCTCGGTTGTTTTGAGGTGATCGGCATCCGCACCCCACGGCTGGCGCCAGCCTTCCTGGAAGATACCCCACAGGGCGTCATCCATCACCTGTTGGGGGTTGCGGTCTGTGCGGGCGTTCTCCCGCATGGATTGTTGGGCGAAGATGGGGGCGATGCCGGCGGCTTTGCGCACAGCGCGCACGTGGCCCGGGGTTGCCAGCCCCAGTCGGTCGCCACAGCCGGCCGAGGTTTGCAGGCCCAGGGTTTGCGGCCGCAGCCAGGGGAGTTTCTCGCGCAAAGCAGCTGCGTTAGCCGCCGTCAATGGGCACAACCTAACGTCGCCCTCCTGTTCGCGTCCCTCAAAATCGGATGCATCGCCCAGGACGCCTAATTGCTTGCGCCCCTCGTCACGGGTCAAGAAGTAAGTTGCACCGCTGGTTTCGGTCACCGAGCGGGGGTAAACGGTCAGGCCGGTCAGGTGGGTTAGATCCATGTGGTTCTCCAGGTTCTTCGTCGTTACTGCTTTGAAATTTACTCGTGGTAGCAGCTTCACTCGTAGGGCGGGATTCCATTCCCGCCGGTGGCGATTACGCTGCGAGATTAGCGAGCGGCAGGTAAGGATACCTGCCCTACTAAGGAATGAGAATAAAATAACTTGCGCGTTTGTATCCTAACGCTAGTGCCGGTTGAGTAGCGGAGGCACACGCTTCTTGTGCCGTAGCGTACACCTGCACCGAACGCAGGTACGGTGTCGAAACCAAACGGATTCTGGCAAATTAAGCCCGTTTGGTTTACCCCTACGGGGCACTACGTCGACACTTGCACCGTAACGCAAGTGCAGGTGTACGCCCCTCTAAAAGAATTCGGGGCTACTCAACCTGCACTATTCTCTAGTTTGGAAATGGGCAAGTTTTATAATCACCGTTCCTAAACTAAACTTACTTGCCCATTTGCTTATTCGAATCTATAAACCCGCTTCGCCAACCGGTAGGCCAGGTCGAGGGTCATCTCGCGGGCGTCGTCCATGTCTACGATGCTCCGTATCACCAAACCAGCCAGCCAGTTAGCATCCACTCGGCGGGCCAAGTCGTGACGGGCTGGGAGGGAAGGGAAGGAGCGCGTATCGTCGGTGAAGCCCGCCGTGTTGTACAAACCAGCTGTCTCCATTACCCATTCCCGGTAGCGGGTCATGCCGTTGATGCTGTCGTGAAACCACCAGGCCGCGCCCAGTTTCAAGGCCGGGTAATGCCCCGCTAGCGGGGCCAGCTCGCGGGTGTAGGTGGATTCGTCCAGGGTAAACACAACCAGGGTCAAACGGGGATCGTTGCCATATTTGTTCAGCAACGGCCGCAGATTGAGCGTAAACTCAGCCTGAAAAGGTATATCGCAGCCCATATCGGGGCCGAAGCGATCGAAGAGCGGTTGGTTGTGGTTGCGGTAGGAGCCAAAGTGGACTTGCATCACCAGGCCGTCTTCGATGCTCATGCGTGCGCTTTCCATCAACATGTGGCCGAAGAAGCGAGCTGCGTCCTCAGACGTGGCCTGACCCTTCAGGGTACACTGGAAAATTCGCTCCGCCTCGCGCAGAGACAGCTCGCCGGTGACCAGCGTGGTGCCGTCGTTGTCGGTGGCAACCGCTCCCAGCGATTTGAAGAAAGTGCGACGCGCTTCCAACGCCTGGATGAAAGTGGTATAGGAATTGATTTCTACGCCGGTCAGTTCGCTCAATCGCTGGATGTTTTCCCGCCAGTTTGGCCGCAAGAGATGAACCACATCGTCAGGGCGAAAGGTGGGCCGGATGTCCCCATCCCAACTCGAGGCGCGGATAGCCTGGTGGTGTTCGAGTGAATCGGTAGCAAAATCGGTGGTGCAGAGAACCTCGACGTTAAAACGCTCGAATAAAGCACGCGGACGGAATTCCGGCGAGGTCAGCTTCTCCGCCAGTTGGTCGTAGATGGCCTGGGCCGTGGCGCCGGTCAGCTTTTCTTCGATGCCGAAGACCTCCTTGAACATGTAGGCCATCCAGATGTCAGTCGGCGTGCCCCGGAAAAGGTAGAAATGATCGGCAAAAGTTTGCCAGATTTTGCGATGGTTTTGCTCTCCACAGCCTTTAGGAACGCCCAACGAGGCCAACGGAACCCCCTGGGAATAGTACATGCGAAAGACGTAATGGTCAGGGATGATGAGCAATTCGGCTGGGGTGCCGAAGGTGGCGTTCTCATCCGAGAAGAGACTGGGGTCCACGTGTCCATGGGGGCTAATGATGGGTAGATCGGCCACCGACTGGTACAAATCGCGGGCAATGCACCGCTGCGCTGGATCGGGGTCGAAGTAGCGGTCAGGGGGGAGGTTCCATTTTGGGTGGGTCATTGCTAACATTTCAAGTGCGTCGCAGCTTCGAGCACTCTTAAATAGGCAATCGCTTGGCAGGCCGAAGTGTCAGCACTGGGCTTGGGCATGAACTCACCGGAGACGTAGTCCTGGTAGCCGGTGGAGAAAAGTGTGCCCAAAATGGAGGCAAAATCCAGATGCCCCACGCCGGGATACCAGCGGTTGGAGTCAGCTACGTGGAAGTGAAAGATATGATTGCCGCAGGCCCGGATGCTGTCATTAATGGATGGCTCTTCGATGTTCATGTGGAAGGTGTCTAATAGCAAACCAAAATTGTCGGCACTTACCTGTTCGATCAAATCCAATCCCTCGTCAACGGTGTGGATGAGGTCGGTTTCGTAGCGATTGAGAGGCTCCAGGGCAAAGCGCACGCCCTCCCTGGCAGCCACATCCGAACACTCTTGTAAGGCTTCAACCAGATATGCCAGGGATTGTTCGTGAGTCTGGCCTGCGGGCGTGATGCCGCGGATCAGTCCTAAAATGATGATCGCGTTGAAGCGTGCCGCCAGCGGAACGTGACTCTTGATGCGCTCGATGGCCGCTTTTCGAACCGCGGGATCATCGCTGGTGAAGGATAATCCTTCCTCGCCCCAAGCTTGACCGGTCCCGATGGCGGGGACTTCCAGCCCATAGGCTGAAACTAGCCTGTCTAATTCGTCTACGTTGACTAGTTTTGGGTCACGGATGGCCAGTTCGACGCCATCGTATCCCCAACCGGCGATCTTGGCGACGTTGGCTTCGAAATCCCCCTTGAAGGCCACTGCCTGAAATTGAGCGGCGTGAGTGGATAGTACAATGGATAGTTTCATGGGTGTGTGGTCCTGTGAGACGTGGGAAGCGTGGAGGGTGGAGCGTAGAGCGGGAAGCGTGTTTCCCGCTCTACGCT
>JBDRGC010000157.1:0-2539 GCA_043818215.1 Chloroflexota bacterium
GGCGACTGGCGGAACCGGAGGCGGCGCCGCCGCGGCCGGTATGCCCGATCTTAAAGGGCGCACGATCACCGTCGCGGTAGAAAATGCCTACCCGCCTTTCAACAGCATTGATGAAGCCACCGGCAAAGGTGTCGGCTGGGATTACGATACCGTCACCGAAATCTGCAAGCGGCTCAACTGTGTACCCGAATTCAAGGAAGTCGCCTGGGATGGCCTCTTCCCAGCCATGAACGCTGGTGAATACGATATGGCCGCGGATGGGATTACGTACAAAAGGTTGCGCGCATGGGGTGTAGATTTCTCGATCCCATATACGCCAGTCTCCCAATCGTTGTTAGTGCGGGCTGACGAAACTCACACCCTGGATGATTTCAAGGCCGATCCGCAACTGAAAGTTGGCACTCAAATCCAGACCACAAACTATGATGCCGCTGTATCACTCTTCCCTGATAAGGAAATCGTGGCCTTTGAGGATTTCGGCGCACCCGCCCTGGCATTACTCGCCGGTGACATCGATGGCGTTGTCATTGATGATGTGGCTGGGTTTGGTTTTATGCAAGCAAATCCTGGGAAATTTAAAATCGCTGCCTTTTTCGAGACCGGGGAATTCCTGGCCTTTGTCTATCCGCCAGGCAGCGATCTGATTCATCCAATCAACGCTGCTCTTCGCGCGATGCTCGCGGATGGCACACTTGCGGAATTGAATAAAAAGTGGGGTCTTGCCGATCCTGGAGCGCTTGACTATAAATAACCCATTCAGAAGCCGTTTCTGACACTCCTGCAAGATGGGGGCTGACGCCCCCATCTTGCCTGAATTGTATATGTGCTGGAGACTTATTAGATGCTATCTAAAACCGAACAAAGACCGCGTGGACTAATTCCGGTTGATTTTAATATCTCGAAATGGCCCTGGTGGGCAATTGTACTAATTCTTTCCGGTCTTGCATTATCTATTCTCGTTTTAACCTCAAAGAATTATAACGACACTTTCATTTACCTGACCCTGGGCGTAAAGTCAACACTGCGCATTACGCTCTTTTCGTTTGTGTTGGCGACTGTTCTTGGACTTATTACCGGGCTGGCGCGCGTTTCTAAAAATGTCTTTCTTTTCAATGCGTCAACGTTATATGTAGAGATTGTGCGCGGAATTCCTCTTGTTGTTCTGATGCTTTACATTGCCTTTGCATTGGTCCCCGTTCTTGTAGAAATGATCAAAGCAATTGGAGTATGGGGGATAACCAGCTTTCCGAACATCGGTCTTTTTCAATCATTGGCCACATTCAGTATCCGCGTAATATCCATGGAAGGACGCGCCATTATCGCACTCGGATTTGGTTATGGCGCATACGAGGCAGAGGTCTTTCGCGCTGGCATCCAATCCATCAGCAAGGGGCAGATGGAGGCGGCCAAGTCGCTGGGCATGACTTACTTTCAGTGTATGCGCTTCATCATCCTGCCGCAGGCCGTCCGCCGTGTGCTGCCGCCGCTGGGCAACGACTTCATCGCCTGCCTGAAAGACTCCTCGCTGGCAACCGTACTGGCCGTCCCGGAACTGACCCAGATGGGCCGCCTGCGCCGCGCCACCACTTTCCGCGTCATGGAAACTTTCAACGTTATTGCCTTCCTGTACCTTTCGATGACGCTGCTTCTCTCCACCATCGTCCGCTGGTTGGAGAAGAAGATGAAGATCGAGGAGTGATCCGTATAAAACGCCTTGGTTCAACTCGGTTTGATGTGGCGGCGCAGTGAACCGGAGCCTCGACTTCCTCTCTTCCCGCCACATCAATACTTAATCGTTGGGCGGCTCTGCATCCGAAAGGTGAATGTTATGACACTTACAATTGCGAGTGAAACCGTTCCTCTAGTGACAGACATTGACGGCGTCATCCGTGTGGGAGAAACACGAGTGACTCTGGACACCGTCATCGCTGCTTTTCTGGACGGCGCTACGGCAGAAGAGATTTCGCAGCAGTATCCGTCACTTGATTTGGCTGATGTATATTCGGTGATTGCTTACTATCTGCGGCAGCGTGCTGAGATAGATACTTATCTCCAACGACGGCGAGAACAGGCCGAAAAGATACAGGAGGAAAACGAGTCCCGATTTGATCCGTCAGGCATACGTGACCGCTTGTTGGCGCGGCGAGCCAGCAGGAGTTTGTAGTCATGCTTCGCTTGGCCGCCGACGAGAATTTCAACAATGACATTGTGCGCGGTCTGTTGCGCCGAAAACCCGACTTGGATATTGTTCGCACTCAAGACATTGGCCTTTCAGCGGCAGACGATCCAACGATGCTGGAGTGGGCTGCCCAAGAAGGAAGGGTGTTACTCACCCATGATGTCACCACTATCACCTATCACGCTCACGAGCGTGTTCGGACTGGGAAGCGTATGCCTGGCATTTTTGAAGTCGGCCGTAAAGTGCCTATCGGTGTTGCGATAGAAGACATCCTACTGATCGCCGAATGCAGTCTGGAAGGTGAGTGGGAAGGGCAAGTTCGGTACTTGCCGTTGCGATAAGACGCATAAAGAATGATGC
>JBDRGC010000158.1:0-2953 GCA_043818215.1 Chloroflexota bacterium
ACTGTTGCAGCAGATTCAAACGCGAAATTTGGGTTTTCCCATGATTCCGGCGCAAATGACGATTGGCCACCGAGCAGTACACTCTGTAACCTTGCTACAGTCTCCTTTTCCAAGACTTTAACCCAGAAAGTTATCTCAAACTAACCAACTTTTTTGCAGTTGAACCGTATTTGTTAACAAAGTCTGCGCCCAAATAGGGCGTCCCTGGATCGACGGGGGGATCGACGTTCTAAGAGGCGTGGTGCGGGGGTTTGCCCCCCCGGCAACGGCTTGCTACGAATGCACAATGAGCCAGGTGGACTGGGAATTGCTCAACAAGCGTCGTTCATGTTCTCTTCTGGCAAAGCGGGCTCTGGCGAACGACGGCGTGCCCACGACTCCTACAACAGCATCAGTCATCGGAGCCATGCAGGCGCAGGAGGTGGTTAAGTTATTACATGGGATGGACGCCCTATTAGGCAAGGGCTTCCTTTATGACGGATTCGCACACGATTCCTATTTCCTGACCTATCCTATAAAGCCGGATTGCTGCTGGCATGAACCGCCGCCCGCTATCGAGTCGTTGAGTGAGGTCTGTTCGGAGAATCAGCTGCAGGATCTCTGGGATATTGCTTTTGAGCGTCTTGGAGGTGTGGACGCGATTGACCTGAGCCGAGAATTGGTTTTGGAATTAACGTGTCCGTGCTGCAATCGAGTTGAAAGAGCCCTCCAGTCGGCGGAGAACGTGCCTGACGATAGATTGCTGTGTCAGGCGTGCGGATCGGAATGCTCCCCGTCATTTTTCCATTCGATCTGCAGCGGAAGCGACCTGATGAATATGCGTATTCGTGAGCTGGGATTGCCTGCGAGGGACATCGTGTGGGCGAGGTTCAAGGATGATTATCTTGGCCTGGAGATTGCCGGTGATTCTTTAGATATCACGACCGACACTGATGAGCGGAGGCGAGAAAGCGAGTAACCGATATGTCAGTCAAAAGACGATTCGGTAATGGCAAACATGGAAACAAAAAAGCGATGACGGCGAATCAGGAACAAGCTGGTCACAACAAGGATGAGAAGGTAGTCATGGACGAATGGAAAAGCCGGAAACGCCCGATTAAAAGGCGTTTTGAAGGGCCGCAAAATGTCCAGGTTGCCCTTCGCATTGCTTTCGATAAGGCCGCTTATGCAGACGTTGTTGTTCATGCAAAGGAGTCGCTGGACAAAGAAATCTGCGGCGTACTTGTCGGCGAAATATGCGAAGACGATGAAGGACTTTTTGTTTGCGCAAAAGCGGCCATCAGGGGCAAGGCGGCACACCAAAATAGAGCCCATGTCACTTTCACACAGCAGACCTGGAACACAATCCATAAAGAGAAGGATGAGAAATATTCGGGGCTCTGGATCGTTGGGTGGTACCACTCACATCCGGGCTTTGGCGTTGAAATATCCGACATGGACCGTTTTATTCAGGAGAATTTCTTCTCATCGGAGACACAGTTCGGATTCGTGACCGATCCTCTGAACGGAGAGGTGGCAATTGTCGTAAACACCGCCGAAGGCGTGTGCAATGTGGATCGCTTCTGGGTAGATGCTCGCGAACACAAGTGCTATGTTCCCGGCATGCAGGCTTGTCAATCTCAGGAAGGCGGCTCGCCGAATCCCGGCGCAACGTTCGATGCGCTGGAGAGAGTCAACACGAGGCTCAGTCAGGTCGTCCAGGCCCTGGATGATTTGCGAAACTCGTATTACAGATTTCTTACCACCCTCGGTCTTATTATTTGCATGGGTCTCGTTCTAACCATTGGATATCACATCTACAACAGTCTTAAAGCGAGACTCGAACCGCCTGAATTGAGAAGCTATGTTCCCGTTCCCGTACAGATAGGGGACAAGTCCGTTTTGCTGGGCGTAGGTGTGATGCAGTGGAACGTGCCGCCAGAACTCAATGCCGCTTATTTAGAAGTCGAGCAAATGAAACTGGAGGCTGCCGAGAAGGAGGCAAAGCAAGAAGCTACAGAACTGGAAAATGATGCAGAGAATACACAGAAGACATCCGAGAAGTCGGATGAATCTGAAGAATAAGGAAGTGCCGATATGAGCGATTTCAATTCAGAAATACCGGATGAGGTTATTCGGATCAGCAGAAAGGAAGCAAACAGTCCACATGTCGACGATTTGCTGAAGCGACAGATGAGCCTTAGAGGAGAGCTTGGGGTTGCACGCAGTCATGAACGACATTGGTACTACCAAAACTGGTTCGTATTCATGATCGTAGCGACTATTGCCGGTATAGGCGGCTGGGCGACCATCGAGCCTTTTTTCGATGATTTGCTGTACTTCCAGGGTAAGATAGAACAGGTCAACATCAGTGAAGAAATGCCGAGCCGCATCAATCTTAATGACGTGTACATCGACATGCAGGCTCCCAGCTGCGGATTTGTTGTCATCAAAGGCCAGAGGATATGGTTGCTCGAAGAGGTAAAAGAATTAAAGCCCGACGGTACAAAAGTGAAATTGGATCTGACAAGTTTGCAACAGAATCAGGAGATCGGCGTACATGTTTCATACATCGATTTGGACATTGAAAGCCTGGCTTTGTGTTCCTTCGTGGACCGTTCACCGCCCGTACAATCACCCACGAGAACCTCGATGACGCTTTCCCAACTGAGTGCCAGAAGCCACGCCGCAGCCATATTGCTGTTTCCAGTGGTTGCCGGGTTTATAGGATTGGCCATTGGGGCAGTTGACGGGGTAATCTGCAGGCTTTTCAGGCGGGCCTTGCTGTGTGGAGTTGTTGGCTTGCTGCTAGGATTTATTGGGGGATTTATTTCAAGCATGTTGGCGGGTCTGATATACATGCCCCTGAACAGGCTGGCAATGGATCGGATTGGGGAGACCATGGGCTCGCTTACGTCGTTCGGGTTCTTTGTTCAGATGACCGGCAGAGGCTTGGCATGGTGTATGGCCGGTA
>JBDRGC010000159.1:0-7121 GCA_043818215.1 Chloroflexota bacterium
CCAATCCCCAATCCCCAATCTCCAATCTCCAATCTCCAATCTCCAATCTCCAATCTCCAATCTCTAATCTCTGATCTCCAGCAACTCCACCTCGAAGATAAGCGTGGCATTGGGAGGAATGACGCCTCCCGCTCCGCTGGCTCCGTATCCCAGTTCGGGGGGTATGGTGAGTTTGCGTTGGCCGCCCACTTTCATGCCCGCAACTCCTTCGTCCCATCCCTGGATGACTCTGCCCACCCCAAGTTGAAATTCGAATGGCTGGTCGCGGTCAACTGATGAGTCGAATTTGGTGCCGTCTTCCAGCCAGCCGGTGTAATGTACACTTACGGTATCGCCGGCTTTGGCCTCCTGACCGTCGCCGACGACTAGGTCTTTGTATTGCAGTCCAGATGAACTAGTGATCATATCTGTGTTCGAATCTCCTGTTAGTGTAGTTTTTGGAAAAATGCGATTCCAATTCAGGGCCACGAGAACCGCTGCAACCAACACGATAATGGTGATTGTGGCAATGCGTTGATTGCGGCGTTTGGCGGCCCGGGAGGCGCTGCGTTGCTCACGTTTAGTTAGAGACATAGACAAACTCCTGTTGAATTTTTCTTCTTTTCTAATTTAGGCAGTGGCGCAAAAGTCACCCGGGAACAGTAAATGCTCCGTGAAGCGTGATCCCGTAGGAGAATCGGGACGATGTGCGTGAAGCGTGAAGCGTGAGATCACTCGTCACGTTTCCCACTCCGCTACGCTTCGGGGACTGCGTCACGTTTTACGAGGTACAAGCAACCTGCTGACTTTTGCTCGACTTCCAATTTAGCGTTACTTCCAGATTCTGAACTCCCGCAAACTGGAGCCGCCGATGAACTCTTTCAGAATGGAATTAGCTGGAATCAAGCCGCTATCCACGGGGAGAAACCATTCGATGAATGCCAGCAGACGTTTGGCCTCGATATGCTCTGGTGTCCCAAATGGCACCTGACGCAGCAGTGGTTCTGCCAGAGGTTTGAGAGCCGCGAGTTCATAAACCAGGGCCGAATTGAACATCACGTCGGCGTTATCTTGAAAGGGGAAGATATATCGTTTTTCTCCCCGGCGCACGGATTCCCAGCGGCTTATGGTGTCTTGAGCCATATAACCTCGTTGGGTGGCATCGCGCACAATCCGCCGGATCAGCCGCGTATCGGCGGTAGAGACCCGGTTGTGCCGATCCAGGTTGAGTTGAGCAAGTGCAGATGCATAAATGCGGAAGGTCTGTTGTCGGGGGATATTGGGTGTCAATTGGGGGTTCAGACCGTGAATCCCTTCTAGAATGATGATCTGCCCGGGTTGGAGTTGGATCATATCTCCGGAGAAGCTTTGCCCAGATTTGAAGTCGAATCTCGGCATTTGCACGCATTGGCCAGCAATCAGACGTTGCAGATCTTCTCCGAGTTGTTGTGTGTTGACCGCTTCGATTGATTCGAAATCAAGTTCTCCATTTTCGTCGCGAGGTGTATGTTCTCGATCTATGAAGTAATTGTCCATCTCCATGGGGAAGGGGGAGATGCCGCGGGCCAGCAGTTGGATCGACAAGCGTTTTGAAAAGGTAGTTTTGCCTGAAGATGAAGGCCCGGCAATCAAAACCACACGCACCTGTTTAATGCGTTCTGTAATAAACCCCGCGATCTCAGCAATACGCTGCTCGTGCAAGGCTTCGGAAACTAATATGATTTCCCGGATGCGATTGTCTTTGATTGCATCGTTGAGCGCCCCCACATTGTCGATCCCTAAACGTGCCAGCCAGTCACCATATTGACGAAAGGTTGCCAGCAGAGTAGTGTAGTCAGGCAGCGGCAGCAGTTTTGTAGGTTCGTGGCGGCGCGGAAAACGCAGGGTGAAACCATCTCCTACTGATGTTAGTGTGAACCACTTCAAGTAACCTGTGGACGGCACCATATAACCGTGGAGATAATCGCGGTGATTTTTCATGCTGTATAGCACCAGGTGATCTTTATTGCGGTGGGCTAACAGACGAACTTTGTCATCGTAACCTCTTTCTTTGAAATAGGCTATAGCATCATCAAGAGGAACTTCTTGACGCGTAAATGGGGCATCTTCTTCGACAAACTGGCGCATAAGGCTCTCTAGTTGGGCCAATTCTTCGCCCGATAGCGGCGCCCGGTTGAATACCTGGCAAAAATATCCCCCTGAAGATATGGAGTGGTCGATAGTCAAAATAGCGTGGGGAAACATTTGGTGAAAAGCAGTTTCCAGCAAGAAAGTCAGCGATCGCCGGTAGAGACGCATTCCATCTGCGTCCCCCATGGTAATGGGACGCACATGCGCATCTATTTGTATGGGATAGGTGAGTTCCCGGAGTTGGTCGTTAACCACTGCGCCTACAATAGGAGGCATCGAATCTTCGATAGATTTCAGAAAAGCGCCCACACTTGCATTGCGCGGTCCCGACAATACCTGACCATCAGGTAAGTGGACTTCGACTGTAGGACGAGAGGAAACAAACTGGAATTTCGATTGTGCGGACATCATTTTTTCCGTAAGGTATGTGAATTCTGCTATCTGTCAAATGGGGGACTATTTTATCACTAATGGACTTGTTCCCATATAAGTTGGTCAAAGGATTTTGTACACGGATTCACACGGATTTTACGGACACCGTGCCGGTACGACGTAAAGCGAAATAGCAAAGCAAAAAAGCCGTGGTATCCGTGAAATCCGTGTACAAAAATAAACTGGCATCGTTATTGGGCAACAACTATAATACAAAAAAACCGCCGAGTATTATGCAATCTCGGCGGTCAGCGGTCTGCTGTCAGCGGTCAGTGGTCTGCTGTCAGCGGTCAGCTGTCGGCAACTGGCAACGCAGCACCAGGTCTCGGGCTGCTTTTACCTCATCAAAACGCCCAAAGGGAGTTTTATGAGGAGCCGACTTGAGCAATTCCGGATTGGTATGGGCTTCCTCGGCAATTTGGATCAGAGCCTCGGCGAAAGCATCCAGAGTTTCTTTGCTTTCGGTTTCGGTCGGCTCGATCATCAACGCCTCGGGGACGATCAACGGGAAGTAGTTGGTGGGCGGGTGGAACCCAAAGTCCATCAGCCTCTTCGCAATGTCCAGAGCGTGGATATCGGGGGCATCGGGCCAGCGGCCTTCGGCAACAAACTCGTGCATGCAGATACGGTCGTATGGAATATTGTACGTGTCGCGCAACCGGGCTTGCAGGTAATTAGCGTTAAGCACCGCGTACTCGGCCACTCTGCGCAGCCCATCCGGCCCTAGCATCATAATGTACGTATAAGCCCTGACAATGACGCCGAATTGCCCGTGGAAGGACTTGACCCGCCCGATGCTTTGCGGCGGCCTGACCAGCCCGTAGAGTGGGGGCTGATCAGAGCTGGCCTCTGCAATAATGTCAACGAGGGGGTTGGGGAGAAATGCTGCCAGCTCCTCGGTGACGCCCACTGGGCCGGAGCCGGGGCCGCCGCCGCCGTGCGGGGTGGCAAAAGTCTTGTGCAGGTTGAAGTGCATCACATCAATACCGCAGTCTGCTGGACGTGATATGCCCAATATGGCATTCATATTGGCTCCATCACCGTACACCAAGCCGCCAGCTTCGTGTACCATCTGGCAAATTTCTTTCAGTTTTTCATCGAACAAGCCCAGTGTGTTGGGGCTGGTGATCATCAACCCTGCCAGAGTGTCGTCGCATTCGGCTCGCAGCGCGGCAAGATCAACATTGCCGCGCTCATCAGATGGAATCTGCACGATTTGCAAGCCGCTCATTGCCGATGATGCAGGGTTGGTGCCATGAGCCGAGTCGGGAATCAGCATTTTGACGCGTTTCTCGTCACTGTTGGCTCGATGGTAGGCTCGTATTATCAGCACACCGGTGAGTTCACCCTGCGCGCCGGCGGCCGGCTGCAGGCTGACCGCCGCAAATCCGCCGATCTCTGCAAGCCATTCCTGGGTTTCATACAGCAATCCTAGCGCACCTTGTACGGTCTCGATAGGCTGCAAAGGATGGATATGTGCCAAACCCGGCAGGCGGGAAGTGTCTTCGTTGATCTTGGGGTTGTACTTCATGGTACAAGACCCCAAGGGATAGAAGCCGGTATCTATGCTGTGATTGAGTTGCGAGAGGCGAGTAAAGTGGCGGATGACATCTATCTCGGCGAGTTCTGGGAGCGGCAAGGTCTCGCGGGTGATGGATTCCGGAATGGGAGAGCGCGGCACATCCGGTTCCGGGTAACGTACCCCCTGCCGCCCCGGAGAAGATAATTCGAAAATGGTGGCCTCAGGCATGGGGTTCCTCCGATAGAGTTTGGATCAGCAAGTCAATTTCATCGCGGCTGTTCATCTCGGTGACGGCTATCAGCAGGCAATTGTCCATGCCATCGAAGGCCTGTCCTAAATCGTAACCGCCGATGATATCGTGTGCGAGCAGGTGGGCGTTGATCTCTGCCGCAGGGCGCGGGCAGCGCACCGTAAATTCGTTGAAGAAGGGTGTCTCGTAAGCTAGATCGTAACCCGGTATGGCTGCGATCTCTCCGGCGGCGTAGTGAGCCTTGTGGTAATTGAGTTCGGCTACCTGCTCCAGGCCGCTCTTGCCCAAGAGACTCAAATAAATCGCGGAGGCCAGCACCATCAACCCCTGGTTGGTGCAGATATTGGATGTGGCCTTTTCCCTCCGAATATGCTGCTCGCGGGTGCTAAGGGTGAGCACGTACCCGCGTTGGCCGCGGTTATCCACCGTTTCGCCGGCGATGCGCCCAGCTATTTTGCGGACGTATTTTTTGCGGGTGGCGAGAATGCCCAGATACGGCCCGCCGAAAGATAGTGGGATGCCCAGGGGCTGCCCCTCTCCGGTGACAATATCGGCCCCGAAGTCGCCGGGCGGCTTGAGCAAGCCCAAAGCTAACGGGTTGACGTGAATCGCGACCAGGGCCTTCGATTCATGGGCGGCCTCGACTAGGGCGGTGTAATCGTAGATCCGACCCAGGAAATCCGGGTACTGGACTACCACCAGGGCTGTATCTTTGTCGATGAGATGAATTAGATCATCCGGCCCGGACTTAGTGGGCGCGTCTTCCCCCACTAGTTCGATTTCCGACCCCTGGATGTAGGTGTGGATCGTCTCTTTGTAGTGTGGGTGCAGCGCCGGGGATATTAGTACCTTTGCCCGTTTCCCGCGGAAGTTGTGATAAGCCATGTTGACGGCCTCTGCGACCGCGGTTGCCCCGTCGTAGTGGGAGGCGTTAGAGACCTCCATCCCGGTGAGGGCCGTGATCAGGCTTTGATATTCGAAGATGGCTTGCAGGGTTCCCTGGGAGATTTCAGGCTGGTAAGGTGTGTAAGCTGTGTAGAACTCGCCACGTCGCAGGAGTGAATCAACCGCTGCTGGGATGTAGTGGTTGTACGCGCCGGCTCCCAAAAACGAGGTCAATTCTTGGGTGGTCTCGTTGACCGAGGCAATGCCCTGAAGCTCGGCCAATGCTTCCATCTCTGTCACACCGGGGGGGAGATCGAGTTCTGGAAATAACTTCTCTGCCGGGAGACTTTGGAAGAGGTCTTCCATTTGTTGCACGCCGATGGTACGGAGCATGGCTTCCCGTTCGGCGTCGGTATGGGGAATGAACATGGGGTTTCCTTTTGGATTGGAGATTGGAGAATGGAGAATGGGGATTGGAGATTGGAGAATGGAGATTGGAGATTGGAGATTAAATACTGAATACTGAAAACTGAATACTGAATACTGAAGGTATGGTGGGTACTTCAATTATTAATCATTAATCTATAATCTTCAATCATCAATCCTTAATGGCCGCGCTCCTGGGCTTCATAAGCAGCCGCATCCATCAAATCATTAAGCTCGTCAGGGTCACTGAGTTTGATTTTAATCAACCAGGCATCGCCATAAGGGTCGCTGTTGACCATCTCTGGATTGTCGGCCAGGCCTTCGTTGACTGCGATGATTTTGCCGCTTACGGGCATGAATATATCTGCCGCAGCTTTGACCGACTCGACCGCTGCGCATGTATCGCCTTGTTCGACCTCCTCGCCCTCGTCCACCATTATCTCGACGAAAACGATATCGGAGAGTTGATCTTGAGCGTAATCGGTGATCCCAATAGTGCCGGCGTCACCATCGACACGGATCCACTCATCGTTCTCGGTGTACATCAAGTCTTTTGGAATATTCATGGGAAATCTCCTTTTAATCTGTGTTTAGGGAACGCAGAGAGTGAAACGTGATCCCGTAGGAACACATCTGCACTTGTGTTGCGGTGCAAGTGTCGGGACGATGTGCGCTAAAATCTTGGTAACGTTTCACTCTTTACGCTTCACGGGCATAAAACATTACAGAGGCGTACGCGTGTGAAGATTGCATACGCCTCTGTCGTAAACCTGAGAGATTCATGTCTGCAAGATTTGAACGGACACTTGCCCCGTCGGTGTTTTGCGCTTTTGTATGAACGCAAATGTCTTTCCAGAGAGTAGACGCGCCCAGAGTCTTTTTACCTGAGAGTTTCGCCTGACTCTAGCAGTCAGACTTGCACCTTCGGTGCCCGGTTTTGTACCGGGTCTCTTCCCTGGACGCGTTAGGTTTTCTTGGTTGGGATCAGGTATTGATCTGGGCGAAGTAAGTTTTTACCTCCTCATCGTTGTAGAAAACGATGGCCAAGATGCCCACTATCATAGAAACCACGTTGCCAACTATAATACAAACGATTTCTAGAATCGCAATCGTTTGGCTAGGCTGAACTGGTTTTGGCGGATTCGCCAGCAAATTTGAGGCGTAAATAATCTCGAATATCCCCAGAATGCTGGGCAAAATGGTTAGCGGAGCGCATAGTAAGCCGACACCCAGTGTGCCTAAGACGACGGCAGCAGTTATGCTAAGACCGGCAAGGATATTGAGAATGCCGTTGATCAGGGTCATGATCGCAATAGCCTGAACCATCCCCGGTTTTTGAGGGGTGTTTTCGGCTGGATTAATACTCATCGAATTTTTCCTAACTGACTAATTCCGATAGATCAATGAGAGACAAGGTGGGCCCAAAATGCGCCCAAGGGCGCCTTTTGTGCCCACCCTCCCACGTATTGAGTATCAGGGCTGCAGTTAAAACCCCCC
>JBDRGC010000160.1:0-3692 GCA_043818215.1 Chloroflexota bacterium
GGCAAATGCCAGAACCGCCAGATTGGAAAACGGCAGCCTATACGATACTATATTTCGCTTCATTTGGCGTTGTCCTTATTAGATTTCTAGACTTTCCCAAAAAGCAACACAAGATTGGAGGATGAGATGACCCACGCACACTTAACCAAAGGCGTGAAACTGGAGCGGCGAGGGGAGGAGAGGCGGCAGGGGAATGAAGAATGGTCTTGCACTTTTCCTGAATTCAATGATTTGTACCGACTAAGCAAACACGAACCGTTCAGAATGTCAAATCGCACCAAGGACCGCAGACATGAGTGAACCATCCTATGAATATATTGGGACTAGGCGCATTCAATATGGCGATGAGGGGGCGCAATTCATCCCGGTCTGCTATAAGTGTGGCCGATTTGTAAGGGCGGATGCAACCGTGGGATTCAACGAGCTGGGGAAAGTGTCTCAGAGACCAAATGCGACCTGCGCAAAATGTGGGCGCACGAGCATGATATTTGAGGGGTAGTTTGATCCAATGGAGGTAAATGATGCCTGATGAATTGAATCAAGGATTAGACGAAGAGATCGCCAGTATTGTAATCAATCTAAGGGAAGTTATATTACCTTGGTTGATGCAAGATAAACGTGACGCGAAAACAATATCTAAGATGGGAAATTCTGCCTATAAAGCAGCAGAAGAATTGGAATTGATGATTATCCCCAAAGTTGCCGCCATCGAAGCCGAGATTGCCACGCTCAAAGCCGAACGGAAGGAGTTGCGAGACGCACTAGAAGAATTGAATTGTTTATGGAGGTGTTGGAAACCGAGCGGTGTATCATACCCATCTACAGAAAGCCGAGCCGCCAAAGCCATAGGAGGTAAATGATGGAGACAATCTGGCAAAGGTTCCCAAAGGCTTATCGTGATAACTCGCTTGCCCATTTTACCAATTCAGCGGGACATGACCAGCGAGAAAGTCAGTGCCAAGCCTGCTATGAGATCGCCCAAGCCCGGCAGGGAGGAGCAAAAGAGCAGATCGAGAAGGACGTGGAGGAGGTGGTAAAGGCGCTAGTGGCTATGTTGCCAGAAGGTGAAACGCCCAAAACGAAATTAGGCGCCTATACGGAAATCCTTGTTGAATACTTCACGTCACCGCATTTTCTCCAAGCCCTCCGCAACCAGAAGAATCCATGAGCGAACCGATTGACACCGAATACCGCGATTACGCCATCTGCCCGTATTGCGGCTATGAAGAGAGGGATTCGTGGGAGATTGATCTAGGCCCAGGCCCAGAAGGGGATGGCGAGGCCGACTGCGGCAGATGCGGCGAGACCTATTTAGTCAGCCGCCAATGCACTATCACCTATACGACAGTAAAAAAAGGCGCGGCCACACCATGACGACGATTGAATGGTGCCACCCGCCCGTGCTGATGGACCGGGCATGAAAGTAACATCGGCAAAGAAATGTTACTGCCATACCTGCGAAAAATGGTTCCATTATTTGGGCATCAACGCGCACAGAGCAGCCCATTTGCGACGCGGCGAGGAGTGTAAAATCACTTATACCCACGGAGACACCTATATTTTTGAACCTGGCGGCGGAGTTCATCCGGGCGGTGAGGGTAAATAACAAAGGAGCATAACATGGGTACAGCACTGGCAATTTCTAAATCAAAACTGGAGTCTCTTCCCCCGTCATTGCGCGAGGCATTGACTGCCGGGGTGGAAGCGGTTACGGACCTCCAGATTGACCTAGCGCATGTGCAGACGCAGATCGAGGAGCAGCACCAGAAGCGTGCCCTGGCGGAATCGATGGGATTGAATCTGCGCGGCATAGCCGTGGTTGCTAGTCGGTTGTTGTCAAAAGAACAACAGATTAAGCAACAGATCGTCATCCATGAGCGCGGCTATCTTGAGATACCGCGCATGGAATCGGTACCAATCAAAGACGCCGATGAAGGGGAGTATGTCTGGAAGGTAACAATGCCCGGCAATACTCCTCTGCGAGTGTTCAAGGCAATGAAAGAGGCCGAGGGGTTGTTTGAATCCATCGAGATTGTACGTCCGGTAGCTAACCGTGATCCACTGATCGTTGGGATTATTGGCGACAGGTGCTACTACATCACTTCCTGGCGGTGATGGGATGAGCATGCTGCTCAATTGCGACGTACAGGCGGGTCTGGGGCAACTAGCGGACGAATCGGTCCACTGCGTCGTGACCTCGCCGCCATATTGGGGGCTGCGGAATTACGGGATGCCCGGACAGATGGGCCTGGAGGCGACGCCCGAGGAGTACATCGAGACAATGGTGGCAGTGTTCCGGGAGGTGCGGCGGGTGCTGCGCCGGGACGGTACCTGCTGGATTAACATGGGGGACTGCTATGCCAGCAACCTTCGGTCTGGTCGTGACGAGTCGCCTGGCGTCGGGGCGAAACAAGCCATGCCACGACAAAGGACTGGCGTGAAGTGGCAATCCGGTGGAGGTCACAACTTCTCGTGGACTATCCCGGCGTTCGGTTCCGAAATCAAGCCCAAAGACCTCGTCGGCATCCCCTGGCGTCTGGCGCTGGCGCTCCAGGCGGACGGCTGGTACCTGCGCTGCGACATCATTTGGGCCAAGCCCAACCCCATGCCCGAGAGCGTCACCGACCGGCCGACGAAGAGCCATGAGTACGTATTCCTGCTGACGAAAAGCGCCCGGTACTTTTACGATCAGACGGCGGTGCGGGAGGTGCAGAGCCCCGGAACCTTCAAGCGATATGGTGTTGATGGGAAGATCCCGACCTTCAAAAAGAGCGGTGGGTCTGATCGTAAGAACGAGTCATTTGCTAAGGCAACGCCGGAGGCGATCCTGCCTAACGGCCGCAACCGGCGCAGCGTGTGGACCATTGCGACGCAGCCTTATCCTGAATGCCACTTTGCCACTTTTCCAGAGAAGTTAGCCCGCATCTGCATCCTGGCCGGGACCTCGGCCAAGGGCTGCTGCCCGGCGTGCGGGGCGCCGTGGGAGCGGGTGGAGGAGAAGGGCCCGGTGGCTATGCCGGAGAAAACATTAACCGGCTGGCAACGGGGCCCGGGTAGTCATGATAAGATCCCGAAAGGAAACTATTCAGGCACCAGAACCCCGTCGAATTTCAAGGGAAGTGTACCGGGTAGGAAAGGAGGACCAGGGCAGGATCGAAGAAGCGATAATGACCGGGGAACCATTGTAAATAAAGGCTGGCGTCCCACCTGCACGTGCGGCCGGGAGGACGTGGCGCGTTGCGTGGTGCTGGACCCATTCATCGGCTCCGGCACTACCGGCAAGGTCGCCCAGGATGAGGGACGGGAGTGGATCGGGATAGAACTGAACCCCGACTACATAACCATGATCGAGCGCCGCACCCGCCACCCGCAGGAGACCCTGGGGCTGTGAACACCTGTTGCCTGAAAGTACTGAAAGTGGCCCGGCTGAAAATCCGAGATGCCCTAGATGAGTCCCACCGTCGATACAGAGGGAATGCCGATGATGGCGGGATGAAATGGGCTATGGCGATCATTCGGAAGATGGAGAACGAAGCCAAACCACAGGAGATCATTAGATTATGAAAAGATCTGCCAACAAAAACAATCTACCCGGGCAACTCCTATTGGCGGCGGCCAAGAGTATATGTGAGCCATCGAAAACATCTTTTGCAAAATTCGCGCTGGATGATTTGTGTGCCGTTGCAGATCTT
>JBDRGC010000161.1:0-3434 GCA_043818215.1 Chloroflexota bacterium
TGGTAGATTGGAGATTGGAGATTGGAGATTGGAGATTGGGGATTGGGGATTGGGGATTGGGGATTGGGGAATTGGGGAATTGGGGATTGGAGATTGGGGATTGGAGATTGGAGATTGGGGATTGGGGATTGGTAGGCGGGAGGAGGGAAAACGAATGTCCGGCGGCTTTGTGACGTAGTAAAATAGGTAGTGATGAATATTGGCTGGTAAGATCGCTCAACACTGGTGACAGTCATTTGCTCGATAACACAAGCGGAAGTGAGTGTCACCCTTCGAAGGAGAAAATGCAATGAGTGAAAATACACCCGAAAAGCAAAGCCCGAAGAAATGTCCTGCGCGACTTGCTCGCTGCGGCAGAAAGCGGAGGCCAGGCCCAAATCTTTCATGTCCAGGCTATGGAAATGGCACACTAAATGGTGCCCCGGCTGGAAGGCCTATCAGGCTGCGCTGGCCGAACAGGGGTAAACCGCGGGCGCGCGGACAGACCGGAACCAAACAGGCTTTGATAATCATTCAGATGGCTACTAAAAGTTGCTTCAATAGAACGCGGACACTTGTACCTGCGCCGAGTGTCCGCGTTCCATTTTACGAATTGTCAATTCAAATGGGTGTTTTTCATTTGATTTGAAGTAAGACATTTCGCCGGTTGAGTAACCGATGCTTTTCCGGTGTATCGACATCGTGCCCTTTAGTACCTTAGCAGTGAAAAGTTTGCATGCCATACCGGCACGATGCAAAAAACAAGGAAATTAACCACAGATTTCACGGATTGCACGGAAAAAACAAAAAGAAAATCCGTGAAAATCAGTGTAATCCGTGGTTCCGGCTCGTCCGGGTTAGGGTAAACCAAGAAATGCCGTTTTGACCGAGTAATATCGCTTGATTTCGACACCGTACCTGCGTTCGGTGCAGGTGTACGGGCGACGAAAAACATGTCACCCTACTCAATCAGCGCTTTCAAATCAAATGAAACACACCCAATTCAAATGTACGGTAGAGTAATCTCAAAAGTGAATCAGGAGACTAAAAAATGAACCCAAGAATTGTGTTGATCGGCGCGGGCAGCGCTATGTTTGGACTGGGAGCGCTGGGTGATATTTTCAAGTGCAAAGCATTGGAAGGCAGCACGGTGGTTTTGCACGATATCAACCCCCAG
This sequence comes from Chloroflexota bacterium, assembly GCA_043818215.1. Lineage (GTDB taxonomy): Bacteria > Chloroflexota > Anaerolineae > Anaerolineales > UBA11858 > JBDRGC01. The sequence continues at coordinate 1,157 of JBDRGC010000161.1, forward strand.
GCTCTGGAAAAAGTGGAAGCAATAGCTCGACAATATCTTCGAGAGAAGGCCTTGCCCTATTCGCTTTTTGCCACCACCTTACGCCAGGAAGCTTTGCAGGGAGCGAGTTTTTGCATCATTTCCATCGAGGTTGGTGATCGCTACGAGTTGTGGGAGCAAGACTGGAAAATACCCTTGCAGTACGGCATCCGGCAGGTTTATGGCGAAAATGGCGGCCCGGGCGGGTTGTTCCATTCCCTGCGCATCATCCCGCCGATCCTCGATATTTGCGGGGATATCCAGGCCATCTGCCCGGATGCGTATGTGATCAACTTGAGCAATCCCATGATCCGGATCTCTCACGCTGTACACACCAAATACCCGAATCTAAAATATGTCGGTCTGTGTCACGAAGTGGCTTCGCTGATCGAACACTTGCCAATTCTCTTGGGGACACCCTTCACTAATCTGTCGATCAAGGCAGGGGGATTCAACCATTTCAGCATTCTGGTCGAAGCGAGCTACAAAGACACGGGCGAGGATGCTTATCCCGACATCCGCGCAAAAGGGCCGGCATATTTTACTGAGGCGCAAGCATATTACGATAACACCAGGGAACGGGGATTATTCGTGGAAATACTCAACCGCTTTGGGTATCTGCCCATCACAACGGACAGCCATTTTGGCGAATACATCCATTGGGCATACACTGTGGTAGACCACAACGGGATTCTGGAATTCTATGATCGCTACAAAAAAGCGATGTTGGCGCCACAGGATCCACCTTTGACCCGAATAGCAAATGGCACCTCAGAGAGGGAATACTGGCGGGTGGTTCCCATTATCGCAGGCATCCTTACAGATTCGCATCACGAAGAATTGGCTGTCAATATCCCCAATGACGGTTTTATCGAGTATCTCCCCAAAAATCAGGTTGTGGAAGTGCCGGCGATCATCGACAAAGACGGCATTCATGGCGTGAAACTTGACGCATATCCGCAAGCGTTTGCAGGGCTGCTCCTGAATCAGGTGGCCGTTAATGATCTGACCACCGAAGCGATACTGACCGGCTCGAAAGAAATCGTCATGCAGGCCCTTCTGGTGGATCCGATTGTCAACAATGTGCGCGCGGCAGAAGAGATGCTAGATACAATGCTCATGCTTCAAAAACCTTATTTGGGATCCATAAAGTGATGGGGCTATATCAGCCCATCATCCATTACCTGACCCAGGCGGAATTCGAGGCGTTGGGCTTTCCTGTCGATTCGGCTGCCGGGCCTGAGTTGTAGCATAGCGGCGCGGCTGTTAAAAGCATCGCTGGAAGGCATCAGCCCACCGCGGTCGCGGTGGGCTGATGCCTTCCAGCGTGCTCCTAATGTACCCACAATGTCATTAAGTTAAACCATCGGCGGATTATAGGGCAGCATCCCCTTGTGGGACGAATCCGCCTGGAGCAGGTTAGAAAACCCTGTTTTGCTCCTGTCGGATACGTTATCCGACAGACACCAACCTTTAACTTGATGACATTGAATAAATCCTGGGTGATCTACTCACGGATGACGAACCGTGTTCCTAAAAAAGGAACACGGTTCGTCAATTATTACAGGGCAGCTTCAGCCTCAATCGCGACTGGCTTGCGCCAATCCCGGAAGACCAGCCACATGGCGCCCATGCCAATCAATGTGACAACCAGCCCGATCACCCAACCGAGGATGGGGATGGCGCGCAGCAGCACGTAGATCAACACGCCCAACAACAGCGGCCAGACCTTAGACGCGGCAACCTGCGGAGCCAGCTTTCCAAGTATCCACTTGCCTCCCCAGAAAGCGATAACCAGCTTGGAGCCGTAGTTAACCAGCAGCACGAAGAGGGTCATGGCCAACCCCAGGCTGGAGAAACCCACACCGAAGATGGTGCTTCCCAGGCCTCCCAGAGTTAGCACACCAAAGAAGATTCCTAACGCCAGGATAAGACCGGCCACGATAACAGATCCCACAAAGCCTACGATCATAGTTAGCAAGCCCCAGCCGGTCGAGGGCAGCGGTTCGCTGGTGGCTTTGGCGATAACTTTGCTGAACAGGTCTGGCAACAGCCACAACACCAGGGTGCCCAGGGCTAACAGGGTGATCAACTCGCGCAGCCGCTGCAAGAACCAACGCCCGACTTCCAAAACTGGTCTGACGGGACCAATCTCCTCACTGGGTGTGCCCTTGATTTCGACGGGTACAGGTGTGCTAAAAACCACGCCGCCTGCGGGCACAGCCTCGATGCTGCTGGCTTGATCGCTGGGGCTGGTGTA
>JBDRGC010000162.1:0-22668 GCA_043818215.1 Chloroflexota bacterium
GCATCTTTCTGGTCGATCCCCATGTCGGTCTGGCCGATTCGTTTCTTCAGGCCATCGACAACCTGCCCCCAGCCCTGCGAGCGGAGGGTATCAAACGGCTTCGCATTATCACCCCGGATCAGCCCGAAGTTGTCCCGCTCAACCTGTTAGCCATTCCCGAATTCACCTGGGCGGGTAATGCTATCGTCCAAATCGGCAAACGTATCTGGGATGATTACTGGGGGCCGCGGATGCAGGCTGCCCTATTGGGTCTTTTCCGCCTGGCGCACACCCATAACATGCACAATCCCGACGAACGCATGGGTTTCTTGCATGTTGTCTTCGCCGCCTTTGATCCCGACTGGCGTCACGAAATGATGGCTTATCTCGATCCAGTGGATCGGATGGGAACATTAGCGCTGGATGCCTTGCTGGGACAACTATCCGAAAAGTATGGCAATTGGAGCCAGGGCTGGGTGACAGAGGTTATCAGCCCGGTTTTGTCCAAAGCTATGGCCCTGGAACTCTCCCCCTGGTTATTTGCGTCCATGCACCAGAACAGCTTTGTCGATATGGAAAAATGGGTGAAGGAAAAGGCCTGGGTTGTGATGCGCTTGCCATCCGGCGAAATGGGACGCGAGGGGGCCAGACTCACTGCTGGAGTGGTCTACAATGTCTTCGATGCCGCCTTTCGGCGTACAACCATGTACAACCCAATCCCCTTTTACTTCATCATCGACGAGGCTCAAGAGATTGGCGGCGGGATGCGTCTGGAAGCCATGCTCTCCGAAGGGGCCAAGTTCGGGGCGCGCATGTTCGTGTTAGTGCAGTCCCTTTCGATGATGCGGCGGGTGGAAGGTTTTGAGTCCGTGGTGCAGGCTTTGCTGGCCAACACATCCACGCAAGCCTTCTTTTCCCCCGACCCAGAGGATGCTGACTTGATCAGGGCAACCTTGAGTTCCAGTGTGCGTTACGGTGATATGACTTTGGACCTGCCTACGCTGCACGCCTGGCTGCGCGCCCGCGTGAGTGGCCGCTGGCAACCGCCTACGGTGATGAAAGTACAGCCTATCGACAGCACCGATCATAGCAAAACAAATGCCTTCATTCGGGAGGTCATCGCGGCTCATCCTGAAGATTATGCCTCGCCCGATGGCTGGCAGGAAAACACTGTCGAGGCCCTGAAAGCTCTTTTGCCACCCAATCGCCGAGGGCTGCTCTCCGAGTTGCTCACTCCGCAGAGTATCAGCAAGGCTGTTTCAACGCCTATGGTTGCTGATACTAAGAAGGCTAAACGGAGGAGGCTGGGGTTGTGATCGATTCTTCTCTCTCAATTGCTCATCTTCTCAACCATCACTCGGTTTCACTTGCTAGTTGAACACAAGGTTTCGAAAAAGGATCAGATGCATTCGATCCCAACGTCTAGATTTGATATGAAAGAACATGTGATGATAGAAGTTGAGAGATTAACTTGAATGACAAGCCATAAACCCTGTTTTATTGTAGACTGTTGGGTTAGCTAAAAAACATAGTTTTACGGTCAAACCTGGTTTATCTTAGATTGAAACTGATAACCCGAAGGTCCCAGGTTTGAGTCCTACATTGTAAACCTGGTAATCTATATGAACCTAGAGTCGCCTTTCCTGGTGCAATATGGGTGCAAATTGGGTAGAAAGCATGGAACTTATAGACGGGAAAGACCATAAACACCCATTTTTATAGAGAGAATAGACATAAAATACGTGGTTTTACCCCATAGAATGTTATTAAGCGACCGCTAGGTTGTAGGTTCGAGTCCTACCCGAGGAGCCAAAAGAAAGACCCAGATACGACGGTATCTTGGGTCTTTTTTGTTTGATCAGACTCGGTTTCGGTGCAATTCTGGTGGGATTTGGGTGGAAAGTATTCGACCTCTTGGTGAAATAGAACACGGACACTTACACCTGCGTCATACTTGGACCTGCGGCACACTTGCACCTGCGGCAAGTGCAGGTGAGTGCAGGTGAGTGCAAGTGAGTGCAGGTGTGGCGCGGATACAGCGGATTGACGCGGATTCTTTAAATAATAAAATACGCGTCAATCCGCTTAATCCGTGTTAGGCTGCGCGTCGCGTAAGTACTAATTGGGCCTGCGTAGAAGGGAGAAAAACATTGATTTTTAGGGTAGGATGGGCTATACTTTTTAGGAGTAGATGGGTCGAAAAAGAGAGGATATTAGTGTGCAAGAATGCAGCATAAAACCCCATAAATCACGTTATGCGGCATTCTTGCCGTCTAATTAAGGGTTATGTACCTCCGTGCCCCCATTTGTAGTTTTGCTTCTGAACACTCCTTCCCATCTCATCGCCAGTTAGCTGCCAAGGCGCTGGTCGGCTCAATGCCTGGGGTGGTTAGGCAACTCCCGCTATCCATGGCTCAGTTTTCACGATGGCGTTACGCAAGACCACGTCCTTTTCTTTCGGGTGGCTGCCTTCGGTCACGGTCACGCCGGGTAGGCCACATAACCCAACGCTACACCAGACCTGGCTATGCCAGGGTGAAATCGGCGCGATTTGCAGGCATTCGCTCTGGTTAAATAAAGGCTCTGTGCAAGCGCCGCTAGGCAGGTGAGCTTATCCGTTGGGCGGCTCGGTTGAAAGGATACCTATGGAATCTATTGCCAATATAAATCACTTTGATAGAGGCAAACCATTTTATCCCCTAGTCATACATTACCTTATTCAACTAATCGGGGTCAAAGAACTCGCGGTACGCGGAATATTTCGCGCACAGTATCCAGGCCCTCGTGAAATATCCCATGATATTGTCAAAAAACTTGCCAAGATAGATGATCCAACGAGCCAGATTGAGGATGCCAGTAACCAGCTTTCAAAACTACTTGGTCCACTGGAACTCAAATCGGAATTCCAAGGCAATCACATCGTAGTTGACATTGACACAGTAGCAAATGAAATGGCGATAAATCTCTATTACCTGCTACCATATTCCCTACGAGCAGCAAGTCATTTAATTATCCTGGCTCATGAATTGTGCAAAGATGAACCCTACCATGACCAAAGCCCTTTATGGGAATTCTTACGTCACTGTAGAAATGCGGCGGCACATGGTGGGAAATTTACTTTTCTCAATAATGAACCACGTCGGCTTGCCCAATGGGGCCATTTACAAATAATTGTCGGTCTTCAAGGTACTCCCTTACTCAAAGGTGAGAATGGTATAGGCTTGTTGTCACCAGGTGACCCAATTCGGTTACTGTGGGATATAGAACAAGCATATCCAAACATGAAAGCATGAAGAACTCTTGCAATATCTGTAGCCGCCCAACCCCACATTAACCATGACTCACCTTCGGCTCCGGTAAGCGCCGCGAAAATTGCAGAGATTGGCTATAATCAAATAGTGGAGTCTTGCAAACCCGGCGAGCTGGTTATGTAACCGTTTTGCGACACGAAGTCGCATGTGTAACTGTTACAACCGAGTAATCGGGATGTAACCCTTCGGCAGGCTCAGGACAGGCTTGGTGTTCTGCCACCAATACCCTAAGAACGTGCGTCATCGGGAAAACCGTCCCTTTGGGACGCCGATGGGGTGCGAAGCCTATGGAACAATGTACCCGCACCCTTCGGGGTGGGCACTGAAACGTGAGTGGAAGTGTCATCTGCCAGCATCAGGCGGTGAAGGATCTAGGGTCGGGTGATATGGTCAACATATGTAAACCGCTGCAAGCGTCGTCAAATAAGACAGGCGGAACGTGCTATCCACGCATTGTATGTGGGAACGCCTGAACCAAAATGGTGAGTGGAGCGGACTGTCTGTAGGGAGCCACAGGCAGCAACACCCGTAGCCTACACCGGGAGACAGACTCCAACCTAACCGGTTCACATTATCCGCAACAGTCAACCGGGTAAGCCCGTTGTGTCCCATTATGAGTGGTATCCCAACCGCAAGGAAAGGGGATGGCGCAGCGGGTAGAGGATGGCGGAAAGCGAATGCCGTTCTGTACCCTAACTCGGACGAGCCGGAACCACGGATTACACTGATTTTCGCGGATTTTCTTTTTGTTTTTTCCGTGAAATCCGTGAAATCTGTGATTAATCTCCTTGTTTTTTGTGCAAGGAATCAACTACTAAGACCCTAAAGGGCATTATAATAATGGAGTGGATAGGGGTTGAGGTGCAACGGAGTTGTGCCGACATCACCCCACTCGAAAGAGGGCAGATATCATACCCTTTGGGTACTTCCCATCCAGGTCGCTCATAACGAGAAAACCTGATAGACTACCCTCAAGAGGGAAAGCAGATGACGGCGGGCATTGTCCTCGCTGGTGCGCCCTCTAGCCTAGTAATCGGCACGGTAGCTCCAAGTGTGTATCGTGAAGTTGTGACAGGTGTATACCTGTCACGGCGCGTCCTACCCAAGGGCATTTGAGCTGCTTGAGCCGTGTGAAGGGAAACTTTCACGCACGGTTCTGAGGGGAGGGAGCGGTGGCGACACAGCTTCCTCACCCGCCCAGAACTGTCCAGAATAACAAGAATGATGAGAAATGGAATGAAAACCCAGAAACTGTTTTGTGCCCGATTATTATCGTTGTTAACTATGACTGCAATCTTTTTATTGGGCTGTGGATCGGGTTCCTCTGATAATGGTTCCGACACCCCCACAAAAACAACTGATGTGGAGCGACCGGCGGTTACCAACCTCATCGAAGGATGGACCCATGACGTCCTCTACTCGAACACCTGTGTCAGCCCGACAGGGATGACGGCAGGAGAAGATGGCACGATGTATATCAATGAGCGTTGCGGATATAGAATTCTCAAGCTGACAACCGACGGCGTTATTTCCAGCTGGGCAAACACCGACTTGTCCATGGACGGCATTGTCTATCAGCCGAATAAAAAACGGCTCATTGGCATCGTTGGCAACAATCTCTATGAGATAACTCCAACCGCCACCGCATCCGTAGGCAGCTTTTCAGACAGTCTTCCTGCTAGCGCCATCATAGTCGATCCCCGAGACGACTCCCTTTATGCTGTAGCCTGGGAAGAGGAGGCAACGATTCGTCTTTATGACAGCAATTTTACCCTGATCAGAACAGTTCAGAATGTTGATTATTGTCTGAACATGGCCCTCGATCATACTAACGATATTCTCTACTATACGGAGTCTGCCGCTCAAACTGTAACCTCATATAATTTAAGCTCGGGTGTCAGTCAGGTTATAAGAAGTCAGATAGGTAATGGCTGGAATGATGAGAATATCGGAGTCGCTGTTGATACAAGTGGTACAGTCTATTATGCGAGTTTAACCGACGGATTGTATCGATATGATGTCACAAGCGGCCTGGAAGAACGGTTGATGGAAATACCTCTCGGCGTTGGCAGTATTTATTGGTGGAATACCGAAGGAATTATTTTGCAGACCAACGTCTTTGCCGGAACAATTGTCAAAATGGACCCAACCAAGACCGAGGCGGAATTAATGGAGCCTAACGTCAATACCCACGCTCTTGTTGCCAGAAGCAACGGAAAAATCTTTTATTATTCGGAATCTCAATTGTACTCCCTTGAAGATAGCATTGTGAGTAAAATCGGAAGCACACTTGAAGATAATCCGGGAAGCCTGGCGCTTGACCATCTGGACAATCTCTATATAAGCGTTGGTGATCGTACTATTTACTTAGTAGACGAGAGCACTGGAATCATTGAGCCAAAAGTTATCTTGGATGACGGCAATATGATAATGCGAATTGAGTATGATTTCCTTAATAATGAAATGGTTGTACTGAGTAGGGTAAATTCCGTTCCCGCAGGCAATAACCAAGATTTTGATGCCGGGGCAAGCTCGGAAACAGTTGCCATCTGGCGTACTTCAGTTGTTGCTGGTTCAACTCCCAGGCAACTGAAAAGGATTGATCTTGAAGACAGCCATGACACCGCCATCATGGTAGATCGCCGAAAAGGCGATATCTATTTTTATAATCGAATCGTCAATAAATTAAGCAAACTTAACGAAACATCAAAAACCCTTGAGACAATCTACTCTAATGTCGTTCCAGAGAATGTTACCATGGTTGCGGGGTTGAACTTCTTCTCGCCCTTAAACAGCTTTATCATCACCAATAATGATATGTCCATGGAACTCTGGCCGATGAATGGCACGGGCAAGCAGGTTTTTGCAACCATAGGTTGTGGAATGGATAGCGCCCAAGGGTATGAAGATGCGAATGGCTATTATTACGCCGCTCATTCTGGGCAGATTTTTCGAATTCGTCCAGATTGGTAGAAGAAAACCATATTTGGGTACGAGTATGAATTAATTGACATACATCACAATTCATCAAAGATAATTAAACAACCTCTTGGTCCGTATCCAGATCGCTTTACAATTGATCTCGACAGTGGCTCTGCCATCATAAAAGGCAATACCTTTAAAGGGTGCGGAGGTGGGATACTCATAATCTCACCAAGCACTCCAACGATGGAACATAACGACTTTATTAATGCCCCTATAAAAACCGGGACGCCTTAAGTTTTCTAAAACGTGAAAACTACCCAAGTTATAGTAGGAGGAGCGGTCGCCCGCCCCTCCCCTACTACAGAACCGTGCTTGAGATTTTCGCCTCACAAAGCTCTTCAGTATCCGGGTCTCTATACCCAAAGGGCACGCTGCCATAGACACCCTGATCGGTGGGCTTCATCATGGCAGTGACCGTGGAGGAGCAGCAGATTGTCATACGCTGTTGTGCTTGTCACCATTGTGGTGTGTACTTCCAACACATCGCCATCCATGAAACGTAATCCACAGTGGGGGCATTTGCCTTTTTACCGTTTCATCCGACACCTCCTTCGGTCGCAGGATAAGTGTCAGCAAAATTGTTTTCCGTATCGCCCGTGTGGGTGACCAAGTCCACAAGACGGCAACCTTCGCTGACCAGCCCCCACCGAATGTTCGGTGATTTCGGTCAAACGGGTCGCACCCCAACGCTACACCAGACCTGGCTTTTCCAGGATAAAATCGGTGCAATTTGCAAAGGTTGGTAACAATTTCAGCATCGCTTGGGGCAAAAACGCACGTCTGCTTATTATTCCGTTGGGTGGCATAATCAATATATTGGGGTGTAGAAATCAAGCGCTTTTGGATATTCTTGTCACCCAATGAAAAAAATGATATAAGAGATATGACTACAAGTGAAATGAAGGGTTACTGAGGAGATTATAGAACTATGGCCGTTATCGCGATGTTTTACGGAATAATTGTCTCAATGTATTTTTTTGATAACAAAAGGCATCACCTTCCACACATCCACGTAAAGTATCAAGAGCAGGAAATCCTATTATCCATTCCAGAAGGCGATGTTCTTGAAGGCGAATTAAAAAGAAACAAGATGAAATTAGTGCAAGCTTGGATAGAAATCCACCAGGATGAATTAATGGCAAATTGGGAACTTGCAAGTAACGGCGAACAGATTTTCAAGATTGACCCCTTGAAATAGGAGTGCTTTCTATGAACCCTCGCGTACGAGAAGTAAAGCCAAACTCAGATTATACGCTCACATTGACTTTTCAGAATGAGGAAGTCAAGATATTTGATGTAAAGCCATATTTAGACAGAGGGATATTCAAAGAACTGCAAGATAAGAGTTTATTCAATTCTGTAAAGCCGTTTTTGGGAAGTATTCAATGGCAGAATGGACAAGATTTGTGTCCTGACACACTGTATATAGATGGGACAAGCCAACAAAATCAAACAACAAACCGACATACTTCCTCGATCTTTACAGCATAAATCAAAATGGTGAACTTCAAACCGAAGGGCCACACACGTTATAGTAGTAGGAGCGGTCGCCCGCCCCTCCCCTACTACAGGACCGTGCTTGAGATTTTCGCCTCACAAGGCTCTTCAGTATCCGGGTCTCTATACCCAAAGGGCACGCTGCCATAGACACCCTGATCGGTGGGCTTCATCATGGCAGTGGCCGTGGAGGAGCAGCAGGTTGTCATCCGCTGTCGTGCCTATCACCATTACGGTGTGTACTTCCAACACATCGCCATCCATGAAACGTAATCCACAGTGGGGGCATTTGCCTTTTTACCGTTTCATCCGACACCTCCTTCGGTCGCAGGATAAGTGTCAACAAAATTGTTTTCTGTATTGCCCGGGTGGGTGACCAAGTCCACAAGACGGCAACCTTCGCTGACCAGCCCCCACCGAATGTTCGGTGATTTCGGTCAAACGGGTCGCACCCCAACGCTACACCAGACCTGGCTATGCCAGGGTTAAATAGGCGCGATTTGCAGGCATTCGCTCTGGTTCAATAAAGTTTCTGTGCAATCGCCGCCAGGCAGGTGAGCTTATCCGTTGGGCCGCCAATCTTCAGCAATTTCATTCATCTGAAAAAATCAGGATTTGAAGCGATGGAGAAAAATCCTATAGACAAACAAGAAATCATCAATGCGTATCGGCGACGAGCGCCAAAGTATGATATTACAGTAAGGCTTTTCGATATATTCGCTTGGTTTGGTTTTAACATATCTGGTTGGCGAAAGAAAGCCATATCTAAGCTCAACTTGAAGCCCGGCGATACAGTCATTGATATTGGGTGCGGAACAGGATTGAATTTTCCATTTCTGTATCAAGTAGTAGGTCAAAAAGGCAAAATTATAGGTGTCGATTTGAGTGGTGAGATGCTCGCTGAAGCGCGAAAGAGAGCCGCTGCCAATCAATGGGATAACGTGCAGCTCGTATGTGTTGATGCATCTGAATTTGAATTTCCAAAAAACGTAGATGCCGTCCTGTCAACGTATGCGATGACACTGATTCCGAATTGCAGACATGTAGTTATCAATGCTTGTGAGTCTTTGTCTCCAAATAGAAGATTAGTTGTCCTCGATATGGCTTGGCCGCGATATTGTCCGTTGTGGTGGCGGTATATTCTATTCTTTTTGCGTTCTTATGGCGTAACCGGAGATGTGCTAAAGCGTCGTCCCTGGGAACTCGTACAAAAAGCAATGGAAGAAAATCTTGCAGAGATAACCCGAAAGAGCTACTGGTTTGGATTCTTTTATCTTTGTTCTGGTGCTGCACAAGGTTAGCATGATAAAAGAGGCTGCCCACCGATAAGTTGCAGTGTCAAGGGTGAATTAGAAGTTGCTCGGAAAGAGCCAGAAAACCAAGGCCAGAAACAAAAGAAACGCCTATCCAAAGCAAAATACCGCCCTATAAAACACTCTATTAAAGAAGGTTTTAAAACCCCCCACGCCTGCCAGAACCGTGGACTGGCAAGCGTGGGTTGATTCATATTTCAAAGCAGAAGTTACACTATCGCGGCGGCTTCAGGTCAGGCTTCAACGCCAGGATCCTCTGTCGGAGCGACACGTCTTGGCACACCGTTGCGAACAATGCGGGTGATATCATGACCGATGCCCAAGCGTAACAAACCATACTTGGCGAACTGCTAGCGGGTCATACCCTTGAGCGCCTTTTCATCCATGCGCTGAGACCAGGTGAGCATCTTGTAAGCGATGGTTTCCTCGTCAAAGTGGTGATAAGGTTCGCGCTTGGTGAGGACATACCAAACGGTGACCAATAATCTGCGGGCAATTGCGACGCTGGGCGGACGGGGCGGCGGGTCGGCAACGATGGCGCAGGGCGACGCGGGTCGGCATTCCCATGAGGCGATTTTGGAAGCGTTTTCGAAGGCGGAAGGATGAAGGGGAGCGGGGGGGCGGGGGAGCGGGAGGGGACGGGGAGATGGGGGGATGGGGAGATGAGGGGGATTCGTTAGACGATTAGTAATGAACAATGGAACAATGCGCGTCCGTTGGGTTGTGCCGTAGTACAATTAGGGGGAAGAATAAAACAAGGAGAAAAACAATGGAAATGAGTACAGATATCGCAACGCAAAGAATAACAACGTTAGTGAGTCAGATGCCTCCCGACCTTCAACAGGAAGTCGAGGACTTTGTACAGTTATTGTTCAAGAGACGGGTGCAAAAACCTGGAAAAACCCTTCGCCAGGACTGGGCCGGCGCGTTGAAGGATTATCGTGAGCAATATACATCTCTAGAGTTGCAAAGGAAAGCATTAGAGTGGCGAGGTGACTGATCCATGTATTTAATTGACACTAATGTGTGGCTTGAGCGACTCTTGGAGCAGGAGAGATATGAAGAGGTCGGTAAATTCCTTGACCGTTTACCGTCAGACCGTTTATTCATCACTGATTTTGCTTTTCACTCCATAGGGGTGATCCTGTGCAGGTTAGATCAAAGGGATGTACTATTACGCTTCGTGCGGGATACTTTTGTGGATGGATCTGTTACCTTGCTTCATCTTGCCCCCGATAGTACACAACGGCTGGTAGATATGATGGCACAATTCAACCTCGACTTCGACGATGCCTATCAGTATACCGCTGCGGAGCGATACAACCTGACCCTCGTCAGCTTCGACCACGACTTCGACCGCACGGAAAGAGGCCGCAAGACTCCCGCCGAAGTGCTCGCAGCGTAAGTACCCTGTAAATCAAACGCAAAGCCGCAAAGACGCAGAGTCGCAAAAAGTTGAAGAGTAATGACTAATGATTCTTTTGGTTTGATCCGCGAAAATCCGCAGCATCCGTGTAACACCTGCAATCACCTGCACTTGGCCACAGGTGGACCAAGTGTGGCCGCAGGTGCAAGTGTCCGCGTTCTATTCCTGACCAGGGTAAGTGTTTACAATTAGGGCTCTCTGAGATATTGTGGGGCGCGGTACACGGATTACACGGATTATACGGATAAAGCCAAAGAAAAATCCGGAAAATCCGTGTAATCCGTGTACATAAAGAGTTTGACCACACAAAACATCAAAGAGCCACAATTCTTTGGAGAAACAGCATGATCGAAACCCACAATAAATTCTACCTCGGACGTTCCCTCGATTCCCAGCAGCCCACCCTCTACGACCCTGCCGACCTGACCACCCACGCCGTTGTGGTCGGCATGACCGGTTCAGGCAAGACCGGCCTGTGCATCGACTTGCTTGAAGAGGCTGCCCTCAACAACATCCCCGCGCTGATGATCGACCCCAAGGGTGATATCACCAACACTCTGCTGCACTTCCCCGACCTGCTGCCCGCCGACTTCCAACCCTGGATCAATGCCGACGAGGCTCGCCGCTCCGGGAAATCCCCTCAGCAGGCCGCCGCGGATACTGCTTCTCTGTGGCGCAAGGGACTGGCCAAGTGGGACATCGGCCCCGAGCGCCTGCGCGCCCTCAACAACGCGGCCCAATTCGCAATCTACACTCCGGGGTCCGATGCGGGCATCCCGGTCAGCATTTTGGCGAATCTCGAAGCGCCAGAAATTCCCTGGGAGGGTAACAGCGAACTCCTGCGCGAAAAAATCTCCGGTACCGTCACCGCCATCCTCGGGCTGGTCGGCTCCGACGATATCGACCCCGTACGCTCGCGGGAGCACATCCTGTTGAGCAATATCTTCGAAAACGCCTGGAGCCAAAACAAAGATCTCGACCTGGGCGAACTCATCATGCAAACCCAAAACCCGCCCTTCGAGAAACTCGGCGTCTTCGATATCAACACCTTCTTCCCCGAAAAAGACCGCTTCGAGTTGGCCATGCTGCTCAACAACATCCTGGCCGCGCCCAGCTTCCAAACCTGGCTCGAAGGCCAGCCCCTCGACATCCCCGCTCTGCTTTACACCCCCGATGGCCGCCCCCGCCACAGTGTTTTCTACATCGCCCACCTGCCCGACGCCGAGCGCATGTTCTTCGTAACCCTGCTCTATTCCGCCGTCGAAACCTGGATGCGTTCCCAAACCGGCACAGCCAGCCTGCGGGCCATCGTCTACTTCGATGAAATCTTCGGCTACCTGCCCCCCATCAGCAACCCACCCTCCAAGCCGCTCATGCTGCGGATGCTCAAACAGGCACGCGCCTTCGGCGTCGGTCAGGTGTTGGTCACCCAAAACCCCGTCGATGTCGATTACAAAGCCCTCTCCAACGCCGGCACCTGGTTCATCGGCAAGCTGCAAACCGAGCGGGACAAAGAACGCCTGCTCGACGGCCTGCAAGGTGCGGCCCCCGGCATCGACCGCCGCCGCTACGAGCAGCTCATCTCGGCTCTCGGCAAGCGTGAATTCCTGCTGCACAATATCCACGAGCAGCAACCGCAGATATTCAAAACCCGCTGGGCGATGAATTATCTGGCCGGCCCCCTCACCCGCATCCAGATTCCTTTGTTGAATGACCTGGTTGGAGCCGCAACCAGCCCCGGTGTGAGTCCTGCTCCCAAAAACAAGCCACAGTCCAGCATCCAGAGTGCTCCCGTTCCCTCGGTGGAATCTCATCTCCAGGAATCTCCAATCTCCAATCTCCAATCTCCAATCTCCAATCTCCAATCTCCAGTCTCTAATTTCCAATCTCCAATTGGCTCATCCACCCGCCCCGCCATCCCCACCGGCATCGGCGAGTACTTCCTGCCCAACAACCTGACCCTCAGCCAATCCGCAAAAGCCGCGGGGCGCGCAATCCCCACGGAGGCAAAATCCAGGGGATTGCTGTACCGGCCCGTGCTGCTGGCCCAGGCCGACATCCGCATTATGCAGCGCAACTACAACCTGGATCACGAGACCCGCCGCACGGTCATCATCCTCGAACCCGACCGCCGCGGTTCAGCCCGTTGGGGAGACTGGCTCGCAGCCCCCCTCGACCCCCGCTCCCTGGACCGCGACCCGGCCCCGCAGGCTGTTTTCGAGGTCCTGCAAGCCCCTCTCAACGATGGCAAGCTGCTGCGCGCCCTGAAAACCGACTTCGCCGACTGGGCTTACCGCGCCACCGAAGTAAATGTGCGCGCCAACGATAAATTGCAAGTCTACGCCGGGCCGGAGGTTTCCGCAGCCGAGTTCCGCAAGTTGTGCAGTCAGGTGGCCCGTGAAAAGCGCGACGCCGAGGTCACTAAAGTGGAAGTCCAATACGAGCGCAAATTCGACACACTAAAAGATCGCCTGCACCGCGAAGAGCGCGAACTGAGCGAAGATGAAAGCGATCTCTCCCAGCGCAAGATGGAAGAGATGGGAACTCACGCCGAGAATGTGTTCAGCCTGTTCAGCGGGCGCCGCCGCCGGCTCTCGACCTCGCTCTCCAAGCGGCGCATGACCGAGCGTGCTAAAGCCGATGTGGAAGAGTCCGTCGAGTCCATCGCAGATTTCAAGGAGCAGATTGCCGACCTGAAACGGGAGAAAGCGCGCGCCATCGAAGATATCAACGATAAATGGGGAAACCTTGCCAACGATGTGAGCGAGATTTCCGTCAAGCCCTACAAAAAGGACGTTCTGGTAGACTTGTTCGGTGTTGCCTGGATGCCATATTACGTGTTGGAGGCCGAGGGGAGAACGCTGGAGTTGCCGGGGTATGGGGGCGAATGATTTAGTGCAAAGGAAATTGAGATTGGAGATTAGAGACTAGAGATTAGAGATTGAAGATTGGAGATTAGAGATTAGAGATTAGAGATTGGAGACTAGAGATTAGAGATTGGAGATTGGAGATTGGGTCACACCTTCAATCTTCAATCTCCAATCTCCATTCTCCAATTACCAATCTCCAATCTCCAATTACCAATACCCAATCTCCAATCTCCATTCTCCATTCTCCATTCTCCAATTACCAATCCCCAATCTCCAATTACCAATCTCCATTCTCCAATTACCAATCTCCAATCTCCATTCTCCAATCTCCAATAAATCTCCATTCTCCAATCTCCAATTACCAATCTCCAATTACCAATCTCCAATCTCCAATCTCCAATCCCCAATCCCCAATCCCATGCCTGACAAAAAACACACCATCGAAGATAAGGACGGCAAAACAATTACCGTACTTGTGCGGCGGGACAAACGCCTGAAAAAATCATCCCGCTGGCAGCAGGAGACAGATGGCTCACTCTTGCTGCGGATTCCCTACCGGCTGCCCAAACAGCATATCGGGGGGCTGCTCGACAAGATTGCCTCCCAATTGCAAAAACCGCGCAAACTGGCTGATCGTCGCACGGACGCCAATCTCCAAGTGCGGGCGGAATATATCAACAAAAAATACTTCGGGGGAAAAATCGAGTGGCGCGCCATCCGCTGGGTGGGCAATATGAACACCCGGCTGGGAAGCTGCACCAACGGCGGCTCAACCGACGGTCATATCCGCATCAGCGAGGCGATCAAAGAATGGCCCCCGTGGGTGGTGGATTACGTCATCGCCCATGAGTTGACCCACCGCCTGCACAGTGACCACAGCAAAGCATTCTGGGCCACACTGACAGAGGGTTATCCTCTCACCGAGCGGGCGCGCGGTTTTATCAAGGGGGTCAGCTTCGCGGAGGGGCAAAGCTACGAGGATGATTAACTCATGTTACGCAGATGAAACCAAATTACCGCCGAGATCGCAACGAGCGCGGAGAAAAACGAAAAAACAAAGGAAATCTCAACGTTCTCCGCGTTCCGCGGTAAAAAAAATGATGTCAGTGATCTCAAGTGCGTAACTCCTGTGATTAACTGGCAAAGACAGCGCTGGCGGCGCTCAAGACGCCCATCAGGGCTGGGTAATCGTCTCTGAGGAGCGTGATGAGTTCTTGGGTCGCGCGGCTGATCCATTGGGAGTCGCCAGCGGTTATTGAGGAACGACTCTAGTGATCAGGAACGGTGATTAAATAACTTGCCCATTTCTAAATTTGAGTGTAGCGCCGGTTGAGTAGGCTCGGAGGGACGGAGAGCCGTATCGAAACCAAGCGGGGCGTGAAAATGAGCTAATTTGCCTTAATCCGCTGGGTTTCGATACGCTCCGGCACGAAAATCGTGTGCCTGCGCTACTCAACCGGCGCTCGCGTTAGGATACAAACGCGCAAGTCATATAATTCTCGTTCCTCACCTTATAATTGAATCCATTCACGACTTTCTTTGTTTGTCTCGATACATATTTGTATCCGCTTGCTTGAGCGCATCTGCCAACGAGCCGCCTTCTTCCGCAGTGCTTGCTCCTAGAGAAAGACTCAATGGGGACCCAGGGCGGGTGGCGTTTTGTATTTGAATATTGTCCTTGATTCGCTGGATTGCTTTCTTTGCCGCCGCAGTATCGATATCCGGCAACAACACCGCAAACTCATCGCCGCCGATGCGGGCGATCACGTCTTCAGCGCGGAAGGAAGCCAGCAACGCCTTTGCAGTCTGCCGCAGTAACTCGTCCCCGGTGGCATGACCCTCACGGTCATTCGTCACCTTCAGGTCGTCCAAGTCTGCCATCACGATGCTGATAGGGAATTTCCGGCCGCGTTCGAGGCGGGCCATTTCCTCATCAAAAAAAGCTCGATTGTAGAGACCGGTCAACGCATCGTGGGTGCTCAAGTATACGAGTTTCTTTTCAGCTTGTTTTTGATGGGTGATGTCAATCATCGAGATAATTACTTTGGACAAATCGCGTTCGTAGCCGGGCACCACGGACCAGCTTATGCTTATGTCTATACGTTTGCCATCCATGGTCTGATTGATCCCCTCCCAGTTGAATTCTGTCTGCCCCACCGCTATTCTCACGAGTTCATCCTGAAAAGCCACATACGACTCATCACAGAAGATGGATGCCAGGTTTATGAGCATGTCTTCTTTGGTCTTGGCCCCGAACAGTACCAGGGTGGCCTTGTTCACATCTAATATTTTGACCTGTGCAGCGCACTCGGCTACCACCTCCGGGTGAGATGCCAGATAAGATTGGAAATCCGTTACGCCCTCGTGCCGTAAAGATTCCAGGATCTGTTTTACCCCGGAAAAATCTTCCTCCCAGAGTGAAATAGGGGAATCTTCGAATAGGGCGCGATAGCGTTCATTGCTTTCGTGTAGTGCCTCCTCCGCCCGCTTGCGCTCAGCTATTTCCTGCTGCGCCTGCTTATAGAGTCTGGCTTTATCGATAGCAACCGCTGCCTGAGTGGACAAACTATCGGCCAGACGAATCTCCTCTGGTAGAAAGTCTCGCTTTTTCACTTCGTCCATCAACTCTACCAGACCTATTACCCGGTCATCAACCACCATAGGCAGCATCAGTAGCGTGTATACTTGCCACTGTCCCAAAAAGACCCTCTCTGCCCGATCAGACATTGGGTCGTCACGGTGGATCAAAATCGGCTCGCCCGTCTCCAGCACACGCCGTGTGGCAGGGTAATCGGTTAGATCGAAGGTAGTACCCGGTGGCTCTATCTTCTCAGGTATTCTTGCGCTGTAGTCGACCAATGTCTCGACCACATTCTTTTCGCGCTTCCATAGCGACAGAGTACATGCGCCCAAATCCAAAGCTCGGGTCATTTGCTCGGCCACGATGTCAAGAACCGCTTCCAGAGATATGGAAGTATTGATAGCAGTAGCAGTCTCGTGAAGTATGGTGAGTTCATGGTTGCGTATCTTCAATGCCTCTACCGCCCGCTTGCGCTCAATCGCCAATGCCACCTGTGTAGAGACGAATTCGAACAGGTCTAAGTTCTCCTGGTTGAAACGAATTTCTTCCGAGTAGCTCTGCACCGCCATGACTCCGATGACTTGCTCATCGATTTTTAGGGGAGTACCCAACCATTCTACGGGCTTCGTTCCCGCCAATTCTATTTCGCCTTGTTGGACGAGTTCATCGAAGACTTCCGGAGTGACTAGTAGTGGATATCCAGTCCGCAGTATATAACCAGTCAGACCACGCCCAGGTTTCACCGCTGGGGGCTGTTCATCATATTGATCCATAAAGTAGGGGAAATTGATCAGGTCGCTGGCGGGGTCATATAATGCGATGTAAAAATTCTCTACTGAGATCAATTCTCCCAGGATGGTGTGAATAGAATGGTAGAGTTCAGCGAGGCTATCGGTGGAAATCGCGGCCTGAGAAATTCTGTAAATTACCCGCTGGACCTTCTCTGCCCGTTGGTGGTCAGCCATCTCCTTTCCCAAGCCTCCCAGTGTTTGCCGTAATTGGGTGGTCATTTGATTGAAGGCGTTCGCCAGCACACCCAACTCATCCCGACTGCGCAGTGGCACAGCCTCGTCTAGCTGGCCCTGGGTAATACGTTCAACGCCGCTCATCAGATCGTTCAATGGCGAAGTCAGGTGGCGCACCAGCCACCATCCCAGCAGCAACGAAAGCGGCACCGTGGCCAGGAACGCCACCAGGGCAGTCTGGCGGGCCTGAGCCTCGCTGGCAATGACGGCGGTCGCATCGATATCTATTCCCAATACGCCGTCCAGGTCACGAAACTGGTCATAAATTGGTGCATAACCGCTTAAATGAGTGCCAGACGAATCCGTGTAGAGGCTATCCTCGATCACAGGCCCGGGGATAGAGACCAGACCTTTTTCGAGTAACGGGCTGGCGCGCAGATAGTCCTGCCCCACATTGGCGGGCGTGACCGGATCAACATCCACCACATAGGTTATGCGGCCGTCTTCCTTCTGACGCAAGGTGTAAATTCGTTCGATTACCTCGCTGGTTTCCTGGATGGATTGGAGGCGCAAAGAGACGACCCGATAAAACTGCTTGGTTTCATCCTCGGGCGAACGGATCAAAGAGTGGAAATCGCCGTCCACGAGCGGGGCGGCAAAGCTCACGATATCGTGCAGTCGCTCGCGTAAAGCCTGGCGTTGGGCAGCACGCAATTGCCAGTATAAACCCAGCGCCATTATCCCGGACACAAGCAAGATCAAGGTCGAATATGCCAATGACCACTTGGTGTTCAGTCTCCAGCTATCACTTATTCTATCCATAATCACTCCAAGAAACGAGCGTTGCCCCTCTGTCGCCGGCATCGGTTTTAGCGGGCAGTGCTCAGACAGCCCCCCTAACCCCCCAATTCTGGGGGGAACCCGTGTTGCTCTCCCCCAGAATTGGGGGGTTAGGGGGGCTGGCTGAACAGTGACATTTTAGGAACGGCGATAAAATAACTTACCCATATCCAAACGAGAGAGTTAGTGCAGGTTGAGTAGCCCCGAATTCTTTTAAAGGGGCGTACACCTGCACTTGCGTTACGGTGCAAGTGTCGAAACCAAACGGGCTTAATTTGCCATAAGCCGTTTGGTTTCGATACGCTCCAGCACGAAAAGCATGTGCCTCCGCTACTCAACCTGCACTAGCCTTAGGATGCAAACGCGCAAGTAATTTACAGGGTGCCGCCTGAGCGGTAATTCTCATTCCTTAGCGGGCAGTGTTAAGCCCTAGCCAATCTTCATACAGCCGGTCGAAGCTGCCGTCTTGGCTCATTTCCATCAACGCCGCGTTGATCAGATCCAGCAATTCCCAGTCGCCCTGGTACACGGCAATTCCCAGGCCGGCCTGCGATAAGAAGTTGACCTCGCCGGCCTCATTCGTAACAATCACGAGATCAGACTGCGAATCCTTTATGTAGACCAGTGTGTTGAGGTAATCGTTGAAGACCACATCCACACGCCCGACTTCCAAATCTAAGAACGAGTCGAAGGTGTCCTTGTATTCCACACTTTCCAGGGCAATACCACCCGCGATCAGTTCTTGAGCCAGTTCAGCGCCAGTGGCACCAATTTTGACCCCCACTTTCAAACCGGCCAGGTCTTGAACCGTCTTGACCTGCGCCTGTAACCCGGGGCGAACTGCCATCACCAAGCCGGTGTTTATGTACGGTTCGGAAAAATCCACCAGTTCTTCCCGCTCAGGTTTGATATACATGGCGGCAATGATCATATCTGCCTTGCGGTCTTGCAAAGCGGGTATCAGGTTTGCGAAGGGCATTTCAACCCATTCAAGCTTGACCCCCAGTTTGTCAGCGATATATTCGGCAGTATCGACGTCGAAGCCGATTAGCTCGCCGGTATCAGGATCGTGATATTCGAACGGTTCGGTGATGGCCGTGCCCACGCTCAGCACACCCCTGGCCTGGATTTGAACCAGGCTCGATTGGGAATTATCCAGCGAGGGAGCGGCCACAGGCGGTGCGCTGACGGAGGTTGGATCAGAGCTGCCCGGTGTTGTGCATCCGAACAGCACACAGGCCAGAAGGAAAGCAAACAGAGCGACCCAAAGCGTAACCTGGCCTGGTTTTTGGATCGTGGCAATTTTGTTTTCGAACGATTTTGGTTCCATGGTTTACTTATCTCCTTCGGCATCGATCAACTCTAGGAAAGCCTCTACCACGCGGGGATCAAAGTGTTTGCCGGATTGTTCCTGGATATGGGCAATGATCTTCTGCTTAGGCCAGGCGTCCCGGTAAGGGCGGTCTGAGTTGAGCGCATCCCACACGTCAACAATAGCAAATATGCGAGCTGGTAAGGGGATTTGTTCTCCCCGTAGGCCGCGCGGGTAGCCGCTTCCGTCCCATTTCTCGTGATGACTGTAGGGGATGTCAATCGCCCGCCGCAGATAAGCGATGGGTGCCAGCATGTCGCGGGCATAGACCGGGTGCTGGCGCATGATGACCCACTCCTCGTCGTTGAGCGGCCCAGGTTTTTGCAGGATGCTGTCGGGAATCCCCATCTTGCCAATATCGTGCAGCAGCGCGCCGCGGCGCACATGCCCCAGGGCCTCTCCACCTATCCCCATAACGCTTGCCAGACGTATGGTTATCTCGGTGACGCGCCGGCTGTGGCCTTCGGTTTCCATATCTTTCAGTTCTAAGGCTTTTGCCCAGCCTTCCAGCGTAGAGTTGTAGGCCATGCTAAGTTCGAGGTTGGAACGCTGCAAATCGGCGAACATGATGGCGTTGTCGAGGGCGATGGCGGCCTGGCTGGCCAAGGCGTGCAAAAACCTCAGCCACTCATCATCCGATGAAAGCGTGGAGCGATGGAAGATTTCCAGTACACCTTTGAGCACCCCTTTGGCAATTAGCGGGATGCCGTAATAGGCCACGAATCCTTCCCCGGATAGCTCGGGGGATGCAAGGAATACTTCTTCATCTTCTCGCAGATCAGGAATGTGTTTTATCTCTCGCTGCAGCCCAACTTGCCCGGCCAGGCCCTGTCCCAGGCGCAAGTGGGTGTGTTCTAAGGCAGAAGTTCTGAACCCTTTTCTGCCAATACATTCCAGGGTCAGCATGATGGGATCGAACAGCAGAACGTCGGCCGCGTCCACCTCTAAGTGTGTCAGCACTTGATCCAGTAACATGCTTACGGTCATGTTAATATCGACGCTGGCCGAGATGACCTCATCAATGGCATGCAAAGCTCCCATGCGATTCAACTGCTGGTTGGTCTGACTGAACAAGCGGGCGTTTTCCAAGGCCTGGGCAGCAGATGCGGCAGCGTTGGCGGCCAGGTCGATCTCCTCGCTGCTGAATTCGCGCCGCTCGACAGCATCCAGCCCCAGGGTGCCCACTACCTGGCCTCGCACTATCAATGGCAGGAGCAGCATCGAAACGGTGCCTCGCTGCCGCATCAGGTCGTGAATGGTGGCCATGCGGGGGTCATGCTGGACGTCGGCTACGGCCAGGGGCGCTTTGTGTTCGATTACATATTGCGTGGCAGGGTTGCCTTCGAGGGGGATTACCATGTCCATGGCACTGGTGTAGCCCTCTTCCAGGTACTCGGCTACGACGAGTGAGGCGGTGCGGGCTTCGTTCAGCAGGACCGCGGCAGCCTGGGGCACATCGAAGGCCAGGGCCAGTTCGCGGCAGGTGGTTTCCAGCACCGCTTTCGGCTCCAGGGTCGTGCTGGCAGCCGCGATGACCCGGTTGAGCAGGGCCAGTTCGCGATAGCTGCGCTGGGTTTGCTGGTAGAGCAGAGCGTTGTTGCTGACGACTGCGATCTGGCTCGCCAGCGATTCGAGGATGCTCAAATCGGCTTCACTGTAGGCCTCCAGCCGGTAGCTCATCACCTGGATCACCCCTGCCACGAGACCTTGTAATTTGTAGGGTATGACAATTGCCGAGCGTGTCACCTTGGCGTTGTCAGGCGCCTGGTTGTGGTCCACGACTCCGCCTTCTTCGTTCATATAAAATACTTTCTTAGAGGTTTGCAACCGGGTTTGATAGTCCCGGATCAGTAATGATTTCCCTGTATGGATGACCACGCTCTGGGTTCCCTGGTCCTCAGGATTCAGCGGGAGGGGTGGTAACCGGCTGGCATCTTGTTGATGCCCCTCGATAACGATATAGACACAGTGGATGAGTTTTTCTTTAGGATCGAAGGATGAGACAGCCAGCGAGTCGCACACCATGATCCGTGAAACAAGCTTATAGAAGGTGTCATAGATGGTATCGATATCGAGAGTCTGGCTGAGCTGCTGACCGGCTTCGTAGAGCAGTTCGAGCTCTTCGGTACGCTCCAGGAGCGACTCCTGCGCCCGCACCCGCTTGGCTATCTCCTGCTGGGCCTGCTCATACAGGCGGGCGTTCTCGATGGTCATGCCGATCTGATTAGCCACCGGACCAATCAGGGCGGTCTCCTCCTCTTTATAGGCATTCAGCTGGTAGCTCTGCATCTCCAACAACCCGGTCACCTGACCCCGCACAACCATAGGCACGTACATCGCTGAGTTGACAGTATGGTTTTCTTTGGACGCACCGACAACCAGTATATCTACTCCTTTAGTGATTGCCGGGTAATCCGCTATGATCTCGGGCTGGCGGGTAGCGATTGCCCGCGCGCGTCCCTGTGTTGTCTCCACACCCATAACTAACGGGGGAAACAGGGCTGCATCTATCAACTCACCGTCACTCACCATGAAATCGGCCCGCAGGGTGCGGGTCGCTGGGTCGTATAGGGAAACGCCGATATTGGGACAATCCACAAGTTGGGCAATGTACTCGAAGGCGATGCGATAGATACGCTCAAGCTCGAGCGTCCCGGCCAGAGCTGCTCCCATCTGGTTGAGAATGCTCAATTGGAGTTGGCGATACCGCAACGCCTCCGCCGCCCGCACCCTCTCGGTGATGTCTTCCAGGCTCCCTTCGAGAGAGAGTATCTGGCCCTGGGCATCTCGGACAGCCCTAAAAGTATCCCGCACCCAGATGACGACCCCGTCGCGGCGGCGCATTCGCAGTTCGTAGCTGCTCATGATTTCTTCGTCCCCCAACAAGCCCATCTCAAACCCGCGATCATCAGGATTTACAAATAACTCGACCACATTGACTGCCAACAGCGTTTCCTGATTCGGGTATCCCAGCATTTGCACCGTGACCGGGTTGGCGTCTAATATCTGTCCACCCGGTGTAGTGCGATAAAGACCCACGGGCACACGCTCGAACAGGCCGCGATACTGCTCCTCGCTCTCCCGCAACGCTTTTTCCGCCCGCACCCGCTCGGTGATATCACGCGTAACTCCCAGGGCTTCAACCAGTCGTCCGTCCGGGTCACGCAGGCCAGTCACTGTGATCTCGGTACAGATCGTGGAGCCGTCTTTACAATAGTACTCCACCTCCATCATCAGCGACCTGGATAGATCCTTTTGCTCCATCTCTTCTACGGCCATTTCTTCCGCAAAGACCTTCATGACGACTTCGAGGGAGGCTGGAGGCAAAACCTCTTCCAATGTCAGGGCCATGGCTTCCTCGACGCTGTAGCCTAGCATACGTGTGACTGAGGGGCTGACGTAGGTAAACCGCAGGTTCATGTCCATGGTCCAGATGATATCTGTTATGTTCTCAGCGAGCAGGCGGTAGTGCGCCTCACTTTCCTGCAGCGACTCTTGCGCCTGCACCCGCTCGGTGATGTCCTTTAAT
>JBDRGC010000163.1:0-9444 GCA_043818215.1 Chloroflexota bacterium
CGCTGTCATTTTTTGCTGGGCAGAATATAACAACGAATTATAAAGGATAGCGCGAATTGGTTGAGTTCAATTCGCGGCATCCGTTTTTATTCGCTGTCATTTTTGCGGGGTCGAAAATGAAACTGTAGAGGGCACAGCACTGCGCAACGAATTTTGGGTCTCTGGAAATTTCCAGGGTAGACTCACATGTGAGGGTAGAAATCGTGCTTTATGCGGAAAGCCCCCCCATATATGGGGGGTACCCCGGAAATTATTAAAAAAAAAATAGAAATACTTGTTCTTAGATTCAACTAGTAAGTGGAAATTTCGCGTTCCAGTGATGAACCGGTAGCGTACCAGTCAGGAACCGGTCGCGTTCCAGTCAGGAATCGGTCGCGTTCCAGTCAGGAACCGGTCGCGTTCCAGTCAGGAACCGGTCGCGTTCCAGTCAGGAACCGGTCGCGTTCCAGTCAGGAACTGGTCGCGTTCCAGTGAGGACAGGATTGGGTTACTGCCAGGTAGACGTGAGAGGGTAGGGGGTAGAGAGCAGAGGGTAGAAATCTCTTATCTACCCTCTGTCCTCTGCCCTCTATTATCTACCCTCTGCCCTCTACCCTCTGTCCTCTACCCTCTGGTAAAGGGTGAAGGAGCGGGAGGATTTTACGGGACGGTAGGGGAGGATGACGGGATGTGTAATCCTCTCCCTCCCCATTCGAATGCTTTTACCGCTGTAGACGTTTGCCTTGTCGAAAGTCAAGCTGGATGCACAATCATCCACGATTTGCAGTGTGCCAAGTGGGAAATCGCCTTCCCATCCGGTCGTAAGCAGGGTGTAACCGTCTGGCAATGTATCGGCGATTTTGGGCGGGTGCAGCAATTGCATGAATCCTCCCCGTTTTCCCAGGTAGTTGATATTGAGCAGCAAGTCCGCCAGCCAGGGCAAATGCTCATTTCCAGATAGGGCAACTCCCATCGCCCCATCCAAAAAAGCGTACTCGCGGTAGCCAATCGTCTTTTGAAAAGGCCCGGCTTCGGGTTGATCGAAGGGAATGGCATTTCGCCGCGGGCGAAGAACCTTTTGGAACAGGTTGGTCACGACGGCCCACTTCGGCGGACTCAATGCCACCTGCAAATCTCTGATCTGCGGCCACCTCGCCTCCGCTTCCTCAGCCCCGAAAAGGCGGCAGGCGATATCCAACAGCGCCATTTTGAGGGCGTAAGGCGTAGGCGTCAGCAGCGTTTTCCCCCCCGAGGCTGTAGCAGAACTCATTTTGAGAGAGAAAAGCGTCACCGCTTCATATTCTGTAATCCACCACATAGCCGCCTCACACTTGCCCATTGGCAACGGGTAGCGTCAACGGGATGGCAGATTGGATCAGCCCAACCATGATTTCCGCAAACTCACCCATGGAGTTGAAAGGAATCGCTTCCACCGCTTCCGGGCGCAACGTGTTGAGCGAGTCTGCGACCCGCTGAATATCGCCCACGAAATCGGGTTTGAGGGGTGAAATGCACGGGGCGGGAACAATATCCCGGCTGACCGTCACTACCCCGGTTAAGTTGACAATATGAGGGTTTTGGGTGGAGCGCATCGCGCCGGCCGGTTCGATAAACGTGTAAAGGACACTTTCGAGCAAAGCCTTGAGCCGGGCAACTCGCTCTGTTTCATCCACCGCGTAGCGCTGCGACAGGTCGTTGAACCCGACCCGCGCGGCTTCCAGATTCAGCACAATGGCATAGATGCCAGAAGAAGCTGGACGGTGGAAGATGGCCTGGCCAACATTTGCCCCGCGCGATTCTTCGTCATCCGCAGCGGCGCGTGCTTTCGCTGCATCCGTAACATACTTGACGTGGAAGTAAGAGTCGGTCTCGACATGCTCCGGCAAGCCGACCACCCAGCCAAACTCGACCACGCTTTTACGGGGCAGCGAGCGTTTCCCGGCAGTCACCAGGATGCCCTCCATGTCGGTCACAGCACAGCGCCGCAAAATTACATCCAGCTCGGCAGCGTTACCTTTTGCGGCTTCCAGTTCTGCGGAAAGACCGATTTGGGCGTCAATATCGTAGTTGGCGCGATTGGCGTTGAATGCCCGTGCCCCTTCGGAAAGCGGCAACCCAGCTTTCACTGCAATCCGGTGCAGGTGTTCAGCCTGGATATGCTTGAACATGTCGCCCGAAATAGCATTGACGTTGTGCATATTGCCCGCCGCGTCCACGATATTGACCATGCGGGTTTGAATCTGGTTGCCCTCGCCGCCCTCGTTATTGAGTGAGTGCATATCGAACGTGGCCTGGGCTGAGATGGATAGGGAGTAGATATATTTTTTTGTTGTCATGGGAAAAGCTCCTTATGGGGTGAAAGTTTATTCTTGAGTGTCGTCGTCCTGACCCTGGTATGGCGGACGGGCATAACCGTAGGCGATTAGCATATTACAGATTACTTTCGACCCGAATTCATCCACTAAAGCGATGATCGCATCGAGGTCGGCGGTTGTGACGTTTTTGCGGAAAGGTTCGCGTTTGTTCTCGCGCAGTTGGGCGTTTTCGGCGTTATACCGGTGAATAAAGCCGGCGAGTTCTGCCAGGAAATCGTCCGGGTAGGTGGCTTTGCGGGCTAATTGCTGCCCAAGCCCATAACGGACATCTACCGCGGGCTTATTGCCTTTTGCCTTGCGTCCTTGCGGAATAACTGTACTATGCCGGATGGCATACGCTACTTTTTTGAAACCCTCGTCTTGCACAATGGTGCTGTAGGTTTTCTTGGGCGTATCGCTGTTCATAAAAATAACCTCCAAAGTAGTTGTGGTGAAAGGACGCACGTACTGGCGCCTTTCGAGTTGATGAATGATAAAACCGCTGTACGCGGTGGTGAATGCAAAGAATGGGGTCAGATCATTCGCGGAGAGGAAGTCGCGGTAAAGTGTGAGCAACTCGAACTGATCGCCGCGGGATTCGTCTAGCGTGCGGACAATGGTCAGATGTTCATCCAAAGCTTCGTGCAACAACGCCAAACTCTCGTGATTTTGTGGGCGTACCCACCCTGGCAGGTTGATAGAAGCGATATTCATCGTCGCCGCTGAATTCCCCAGACTCTTGTAAAACGCCATTTGCAGCCCGCTGACCAGATCGGAGGCGAGCTTCCCAAACAGTTCCGCTTCCAGGTCATCTGAACGTGCCTCTTCCAGATGGCTCAACAACGCCTGCGTGTAACGCAGGGCCGCGAAGATGTCCAACCGGACGGCGCTGTCGCTGCCTGACATGGCCTTTTGGAACTTGAGCATCACCGCACGGTGGTCGCTCCATCCCAGTCGGAGTGGGGCCAGCGCGTATGTTTTGCGGTCTTTTGTACCGCGCACCAGCCGGGTGATGCCGCCATAGCGCAGCCCGACCACTTTGAGCCACTCCAACAGCCAGAAGCCTTTCTGGTTATTTGGCGCGCTCCATACAGACTTGGCGTAATTCGTTCCCTTCCCCTGCGAGGGATTGAATAATTGGCTGGCTGAGGCCGGTTGGGGCTTAGGCCAGCCATGCGCTTCGCAGGTTTCTGCCCAGGCTTTTTGCGCGCCAGCTATATCATTAGGCATCGCGGCAGTCATTTGAAGCAAGACTTTGAGCAAAGCAGGAAAATCATCTTTTCCCTGCCACCACGCTCCCAGCAAAGCGTTGTACGCCTGCAACCCGCCGGGGTTGATGGCACGGAACAAATCCCAATCAGGATGCTGAGATGCCGAGCCGTGGATTTCCCCGCGCACGGCTTTGCGTTTTTCTTCGGATGAGAGCGATTTGAGCCAGTCGAAAAACGCGGCGTTATTTTGCTTTTCGACTTCATAATCAGCAACCACATCGCCTCCCGACGGGGGCAGGTCCGCGGGTGTGAGGGAGGTTCCTTTGACCATTTTCTTCTTTGTTCGGTTGTCAACGGTGATGAGAAACGGCGCGCCCGCGAAAAATTCGCACTCCGCTATCCACTCTTCCCGAATTCCGGGTGTGCAGACAATTTCATACGCTGGGCCGGCATCGTGCATTTGAACCTGGGCGCGGCTGTCCACTATCCCATAGAGAACAAAAGCCAGCCCAAACGCGGCTAAGTTGTCCGCAAAGGTATTGGTGGATTTTTCGATAAAGTAGGTAGATTGGTACAAGTGCGCCTCCTTTTGTTACTTGGTTAGTTTGACTAGGCTGAGAACCTATGCTATCCTCAATTTCAGATTTGATAGTGTAAATACTTCGATTATACAATGCCTTTCCAATTTGAATGGGACAAAAACAAAGCGGCCTCCAATCGGAGAAAGCACAAAGTCAGTTTAGAAGAGGCGGTTTCAGTTTTCCGTGACCCGCTGGCCTGCATCTTCGATGATAAATGGCATTCTCAAGAAGAGCGAGAGATTATCATTGGACATTCCGCAAACAATCGTTTATTGTTAGTATGTTTCGTCGAGCGATACGGTACTACCCGCATTATCAACGCCCGGCAAACAACGAAAAAAGAACGAGATGATTATGAAGAATATGCCAGTTTTAGGAACCTATAATCAGGAAGACGAGTTGCTTCCAGAGTACAATTTTGATTATCGCAGGGCGCGCTCTAACCGTTTCGCGGCGCAAATGGAGCAAGAACCGGTTATCGTCATCCTTGATCCAGATGTCGCTCAGGTTTTCAAATCACCTGAAGCTGTCAATACGATCCTTAGAACACTTATCAGGGGCATGTCAGAAGTAACACAAGGGTAGGAGTGTTTCATTTTGAACCACGGCTTGTGCCTTCCTGATCTGCCCGGCGCAGGGCACGCGCCAGCAGGGTATAAGCCAGCCAGCCCATTTCTTGGTCAGGTTTAATCAACAGATTGGAAAAATCTAGCGGGGGAGTTCGTATTTCAGATTTCAGCGTTTTCAAGTTAATCAGTTCTCGAATACTCTCCGGTATAAAATTCAGCGTAGTCTGAATATGCCTGACAGCTTGTGGTTCCAAATTGTATGTCTGACACTCGCGGGCAAAGGGCGTGTGGTGGCGGGTGATGGCGGTCAGCGCGGCGCGGGCCAGGTCATTTTGCCCCAGAGCGCGGATCAAAAGCAGGGCAGCAGCCAGCGCTCCCTCTCCAGCGTGGTGCGGTTTGGGATGCTTGCGGTTGGTTGCTTTGGCCGCGGCCTGGTAGACCGGGTTGCCCCACTCGCTGTCAGTGTGAGCGGCAGCATAATCCACCCCAACCGGGTTGCCAGCGGCGTGCTGGTACGCCCGCGCCCAGTTTTGCCACCCGACACTCAGCTTGCCCACGTCGTGCAGCAAGCAAACTAACCAGGCGGCTTTTATTAGACTTCCCTCCGACCAGTCCAATCCAGCAGCCCGCGCGGCGTTTTCCACTGCCTGCGCCGGGAAGCGCAGCTCGTCCAAAGCCAGATCACGAAAGGCATCCAGCACCCGGCGGATGTGTTCTTCGTAAGATTCCAACTTGTACGAGAATCCCTCCCAGGTGCGTTCACCAGCATCTGGGGGCAAGGTGGAGCGAAACCCGGTATCTTCTTCGAGGTCGGCGACAAAACCTTCGTCGGGCAGATACCCGGCCAGCTCTGGATGAACCAGCAAGACGCGTGCCCCGGAGAGTAAACTGGTATCGGACAACGGTTTCCAGCCGTACTCGGTGCGATTCTCCTCCTTTTCATCCGCTGAAATGCCATGATCTTCGATCATATACTTGACTGTCCATTCCAAATCAAGTTCACCCTCTCTCTCTTTCCAACCCTTGAACATGCCATACAATGTGCTCCGTTGTAAGTTGAAACCCGTTGCGCCGTAGGGATTTTTGAGCAGGGCCTCGGGATCGTCATGAATCAAAACCCGGCGGCTGTCGGCATCGCGGATCAGCAAACGCCGGTCGTTTTGTTTCTCGCGATTCCCTTCTAAAAAGCGATAAATAGCCTCGGAGCGGGAAACCTTTCCAGCAGATAATTCCCGAAGAACTTGCTCATCCCGCGGGGTAGCCACCGCGTCCACAAAGGCCTGCTCTTTACCAAAATCAAAAGCTTCACCTGAATGATTTTGAAGCCACATAAAAGCCGCTTTCATTTCCTTCACCCAATGGGCTTCGTCTTCTGAGTTCTTCTTTTCTCGACCATACGGCATGTAACTTTCCACTGGGTACACAATCACCCGTCCCTGTTCGCCAGGATAGCGGGCACAACGCCCGGCGCGTTGGATGAGCGCGCTGGCGGGGGCCAGTTCGGTATGCAGGGTTTCGCTGGTGATGTCCACGCCAACTTCAATCGTTTGGGTCGCTACAACAATGACACTACCGGATGGGTCAGCATCTTCTCCTTTTCCAAACAGGTGATGTAGTTTTGCTTCGGTTTTCTGGCGGTCTTCGGGTAGGAAGCGGCTATGCAGGAGTAGCAACTCAATATCCAGCTCGCGGGTCTGGATCAGGTCTCGCAGATCCCGGTATAGGTTTTGGGCGCGCCAAACTGTGTTGCAGAGCGCCAGACTGCGCTTTTCGTGACTAGCAAGTACAGCCTCCGCAGAAAGGGGTACCGCGGCAGTTTGCCAGGTGCGCTGACGCGGGCG
Source organism: Chloroflexota bacterium (assembly GCA_043818215.1). Classification (GTDB taxonomy): domain Bacteria; phylum Chloroflexota; class Anaerolineae; order Anaerolineales; family UBA11858; genus JBDRGC01. The sequence goes on from JBDRGC010000163.1 coordinate 6,536, forward strand.
TTCTCCATTCCGGGTTTCGATAGCATGTGCTTCTTCTGGGGAAACCAATTCAACCTCTGCATCCAAATACTTTGCCAGCTTGTTCAACATCGCTTTGCTGAAGGTAGCCGTCATCAACAAAACGGGAGCAATTTTGCGAAGCTGCCGGAGAGCATACAGTGTCGAGGGCAAGGTTGAGCCGGGGTCAAGCAGGTGGAATTCATCGAAAACCAGATAGCTGCCAACCATCGCCCCTGCATTGAGATTCGCCCACCGGTTGGGCAGGCTGTAGGGCATGGTGAGGTAGCTGCTGAGGAATTGGTCGATTGTGCAGAAGGTCAAATCACTTTCGAAACGCGGGTCATGGGATTGTTCTCCAGTTTGAATTTGAACCTTTAACTCTTTGCGGAAACGACGGTGGAAAGAAGCCGCCCGGTCACGATATTCGGCGACAAATTGATTTGCCAAAACACGCATTGGTACAGCATATACACACTTTGTCGGAAACTGTTGCGTATTCTCACTGCGCCACCTATGCAAAAAAGGCAGCAAGGCAGCAGTGGTTTTCCCTGCCCCAGTGGGCGCTTGCAAGATTACACTTTTTCCTGAGAGTAATTTCCGCGCAACGCGTTCCTGAAAATTGTAGGGTTTCCAACCTGTCATCATTAACCTCCAAAGAAATCAGCAAAGGTGTCAGAAATTGTGGGAGAAGTGTCTTGTTGAGTTAACGTTTGAACAACCCACCCATACTGTTCTGCCATCGCCTTCGCCTCCCCCATCAACGTCTCCCTCAACTCCTCCGGCCCCACCGCCTCCACATTTGCCCCCCATCCCCTAACCCACGGGAGCATCTCGCGCCACTCGGCCACGTCTGCACGCCACACAACTGAGCCATCGTCATTTTCTTCGATCTGTTGGCCGTGATGCCATTGGGTCTCACACACTCTCTTTGCCACTTTGCGGCTGAACTTCAACTCCACTGCCACGGGTTCGCGCTCCGTAAACCAGATACCCCAGGCGGCTTTCAACTGCTCGCGGGGATCGAAATCATCGGGGATTTTGTACGCTTCGTCTTCCAGCAACCGGATGGTGCGGATGCGCTCGATTTTGAAGGTACGAATTTTGCCCGGCGGCTCCCGCAGGCCAATCACGTGTACCGTGCGTCCCACGGCGTAAGGCTCGATGAAGTAAGGCGCAAAGTCGTATTCGAATACGCGACCATTTTCCATTTCGTGAGTCAGGCGAACTTTCTTACCCTGCGACCAGGCCTGGGTCAGCGTTTCCAGGACTTGCAGGAAAATCGGGTCCCGGCGGCGGGTGTCTCCATCCAGCACATCGGCGGAACGTTGCAAGTGGCCGCTGATGAATGGCGCCAGCCCTTCGAGCGCGTTGCCCAGTTTTCGCAGGGCCGCGGCCGCGTGAGGATTGTGCTTGTCCGTCCGGGTGGTCAGCAGCCGGGTTGCCAGGTGCAGAGCCAGACTTTCGTGCATCGTGAGGGAGACCTTTACTTCGTAGATGTCCCGATCAATCGCAAAACAGCCCGGTGAAGGCTCAGATACAGGGATGTCCATGCCCTCCAAACTGTCGATATATTCCGCGGCCGTTGACCGGTGGACGTTCAAACGGCGGGCGATTTCCGCCTTCCGCAACCCCCTGGGGTGTGCCAGCAGGAGTTGCGTGAGTTTATGCAGGTTATCGAATTTGCGTTCGTCTTTCTTGCCCATTTTCTTACTCCCAATTATATTGGCTTGCTATAAATATAGCACACCTTTTGCCCAAATAACCTGACAACTGTTGCGAATTCGATAATTCGTTTTATTCACAATTCGGTGTAGTGTTTTTCTCGCTTGCCGCAAGCGGGTTTCGTCGGCTTTCCGTGCCATAGCAAAACTCCGTAGAAATAGATTTGCCCATAGTATAAACCGCACGTGTTGGGACTATCCCAACAAACACAAGCGAATTTTCAGTGTAATCCAACATGACACCTGCGGGAACACCCCGATTCCCATCCAAAAAAGTAGATAGGTACAATTTTGTCTCCTCTCGCTTAGTGTAATCGGTATTACACAGTCAATGCCATTAAGTTAAGGGTTGGTGTCTGCCGGATCATCGCGCAGCATCCCTTTGTGGGACGGATCCGACAGGAGCAGTGTATGGTTTTCTGACATGCTCCAGGCGGATTCGCAATCCGCCGATGGCTAAACTTAATGATATTGATTACGCAGTGCCGGTGCGGTGCATCGTGCCGGTATGGTGCATCGTGCCCTTTGGGTAAATCTGTGGTTAATTTCCTTGTTTTTGCACAGCATACCCTTCGGTATTGTGCAAGGAATCAACTACTACGACCCTAACCCGGACGAGCCGGAACCAAAAGGAATCTCTCACCACCAAGGCATAAAGACACAAAGTTAAGAAATAAAGAGTTTTCCTTCGTGCCTTTGTGCCTTGGTGGTAAATGTTCTTGTTTTTTGCACCGTGCCGGTATGGTATGCAAACTTTTCACTGCTAAGGTACTAATCGCCTAATGGGGGCCAACAGCTTTCACCCCCTGCTCGGGTAATTCGAAATACCCGTAAGGGCCAGGGTCGATTAAGCGATAGGTTTGGGTAACAGGGGCATAGGTAAAATTCACCCCCAGTCGGTGACGGAGATTATGCCGGTCGTTTTCGAATGCTTTCTTGAGGGCTGGTTGCGCCGGTGGATATGCGTTCTCGCCCGCAAGCTGATTCACCGCCTCCACCAATTCATGATGCGTCGCTGGCCCTTGAAGCAAGCGGCGTAAAAGTGCCAGGCTGCGCCGGAGTGCGAGCCATTCGCTGCCACGAGTACTTTTTGACATAGTTCCCCTTTCTTGGCCTGAGGATGGACAGAAGAATACTTCTCGAAAAGTTCCTTTTGGGGAATGAAACAATCCATTCAGGGATTTGCGT
>JBDRGC010000164.1:0-8865 GCA_043818215.1 Chloroflexota bacterium
GGGACAAATTGCCAACGACCGCGCCCGCCACGCTTATCTCTTCACCGGCCCCCACGGAGTGGGACGCCGCAGTCTGGCATTGCGTCTGGCTCAAGGGTTGAACTGCCCCCAGCCCGCGGCTCCCGGAATCCCCTGCGGAACATGCCGCACCTGCCAACACATCGAGCAGATGCAGCACCCCGACCTGGCAGTGGTGCAGTCTGAACGGGTGGGCGGAAGCCTGAAAGTGGATCAAATCCGCGAGTTGCAGCGCGGCTTGGCGCTGACCCCTTACGAGGCGAAATACCGGGTGGCGTTGTTGCTGCGATTCGAGGAAGCTAATCCCAATGCGGCCAACGCCTTGTTGAAAACCCTGGAGGAGCCACCCCCGCAGGTGGTGATGATGCTGACCGCCAGCGATGCCGAAAGCCTGCTGCCGACCATCGTGTCGCGCTGCGAGGTGATTCGTCTGCGCCCGCTGCCGTTGGACGTGGTTGCTGCGGGATTGCAAACCCGATGGGGATTGCCGCCCGAAGATGCCCGGCTGCTGGCTCATATCTCCGGGGGCCGGCCAGGGTACGCCATCAACCTGCACCAGAATCCCGAAACCCTGAAGCAGCGTCAAACCTGGCTGGACGATCACCAACATCTGCTCGGAGCTAGCCGGGTAGAGCGATTCGCTTACGCCGAGGAACTGGCTAAAGACAAAATCGCCCTGCAAGGCGCACTGGACATCTGGCTATCCCTATGGCGGGATGTGATGCTGCGGGCTGCCGGGGCATCCGCTCCGCTCACTAACCCAGACAGAGAAGCAGAGATCGAGCAACTGGCAGCCATACTCGACATGCCAATCGCCAAAGGAATGGTCGATACCCTGGAACGGACCCAGTACCTGCTGGATCGTTATGTCAACACCCGGCTGACAGTCGAAGTGCTGATGCTGGATTTGCCGCGAATTTGAACGATTTGGGTGTGTTTCATTTGATTTGGAGTAAGACATTTCGCCGGTTGAGTAGCCGATGCTTTTCCGGCGAATACCTATGCAGGCACTGCGCACTTGCACCGTAACGCAAGTGTACGGGCAACGAAAAACATATCGCCCACTCAATCAGCGCTTTCAAATGAAATGAAATTCACCCGGATGATTTACAAAATCGTTCTATAGACTTTCAGAAAAAGATTTTGACTCAGCCTGTCATTCCCCAAAGGGGACGATGTGCGAAGCAGCTTTACCGCTGACACTTGCACCGCACTGCGTTTGGTGCAGTGCAGGTGAGCAATCTTATCCTTGGCGAGAAGGAGATTGCTTCACCGAAAAGCGTCGGTTCGCAATGACATATGGGTAAGCGGAGTCAAAAACATTATCTTAACATCTATACTTATGATTACCGAACCTCCCGAATATGCTATACTTTAAGCCTGGAGAAATACTATTCTATGAACATCATTCCGAGACAAGATGGCACGGATACGCGTGCATCTTTGGAGTTGCTGTACCAAGTCAGTCGTGAAATTGCCACGGCCTTTGACTTGTCTACGCTTCTCCAGCGGGTACTCTTTCTTTCCATGCGAAGTATTGGAGCGGTCAGCGGCACCATCATTGTGGTGGATGACGATGGCAAGCCGGTAGCATCGACTATCATCTATGGAGCAGACGTCCTTGATGTAACTACAGAGCAATTACGCGCGACACTGGACAATGGCCTGGCAGGATGGGTAGTGCGGAATCGACAATCTGTGTTGATTCCCGATACCAGTCAAGACCCGCGTTGGCTGCGCCGCCCAGATGATGCCGAAGATGCCACAGGTCCAAAGTCGGCTGTTAGCGCCCCCTTCCTGGCACGAGAACGTCTGGCAGGAGTGATCTCTCTCGTTCATCCAGACCCCCACTTTTTTACTCTCGACCATTTGTCGCTGGTACAAGCCATTGCGGATCAGTCGGCGGTGGCAGTGTTCAACGCCCGTCTACACGCTGACAGCTTGCGTCAGGCGCGTGTCATGACTGCGCTTGCAGAGAGTGCCGCTGCAATCACTGGTTCTCTGCAACTCTCCGAAGTCTTGCAGCGCATCCTCGAACAAATCAGTCATGCTCTGCGTGTAGAGGTTGTCTCTCTGGCTTTGATCGATCCTCGAAAAAAGATATTGGAGTACCGCGCTTCCACATACAAGCAAGAGCCAGGCGTAGTGGGGATGACACTCGAATTAGGGCAAGGTATAGCCGGTTGGGTAGCCCAAGAACAGCGCGGCGTCGTTGTGCCAGATGCTTATGCTGATCCCCGCTTTTACCCAGGATTGGATCAACGCACAGGATTCGAAACCAAAGCCATCGCCTGCGCTCCAATCCGTTCCCAGGGGGAAGTCATTGGCATTTTGGAAGCGATTAACCCCTTGGATGGAGTATTCGCCCCCGATGCATTGCTGGTACCGACCGGTATCGGCAGCCTGGCCGGCACTGCTATCCGGCACGCTCAATTATTCGAAGATCTGCAAACCGCACACAAACGCTATCGCGACCTGTTCGAAGATAGTATCAACAGCATCCTGATCACGGATCGGGAAGGGCATATTATAGAGGCCAACCGTCAAACCACAGTGCTCTCTAAATACGACAAAGAAGTCTTGCTTGATTTATCTATTGACCTAATTCACGATCGCGATCAGGCCACACTGGGGCCGAAATTCGAGCATGTTTTCGAGGGCGGGACATTTTCTTATGAATCGGTGCTCAACACTGCAAATGGGGCCGAGATTCCCATAATAGTACACGCACATTCCGTCAATATCGAGGGCAACACTCACATCCAGTGGGCTTTTCAAGATATTACAGAACGGAGAGAATTGGACCGGCTGCAAGAGGATCTGCTATCAATGATCTACCACGATCTGCGCTCGCCGCTCGCCAATGTTGTCACCAGCCTGGACGTGCTGAAAACCATGCTGACGCTGGAAGATGAACCCGCTATCCAATCGCTGTTGGATATTGCAGTACGTTCTACCGAGCGCATTCAGCGTCTAACCCATGCGTTGCTGGATATCAATCGTCTTGAAGCTGGCCAGCCGGTAGTCAACACCCATCCCGTTGCCGCGCAGACCCTGATACAGGATGCTCTGGAAGCAATCATGCCGATTGCAAATAATAAAAAGCAACAAGTTAGTGCCAATATCCCCGCAGATATTCCACCTGTGATGGTCAACGGTGACATGATTCGACGCGTGCTTATCAACCTGTTGGAAAACGCAACCAAATTTACCCCTCCTGAAGGAACAATCCGAGTGGGCGCCCATTGGGAGAAGCAGTGGGTATGCCTTTGGGTGGAAGATACCGGCCCCGGGGTTCCGCAGGAGAAGCGTCAGAGCATTTTCGAGAAGTACACCCGTTTGCAGGGGACAAGCAACGTCACAGGATATGGGCTGGGTCTGGCTTACTGCCGCCTGGCCGTAGAAGGACATGGCGGACGCATCTGGGTAGAAGATGCCCCCGGAGCAGGGTCGCGTTTTGCTTTCGTCATCCCTGTAGCTAACGAAGAATGAAGTGAAGGTATCATCTCGAAAAGAAGATGTGGTGGGCTGCGAAATGCGCCTGCAGCGCATTTCGTAGCCCACCCTTGCCCCGCTATTTCGAGATGATATGTGACAAAAAAAAGGAGAATGTATGCGAGCAATTACAGATGGCGTTTACTATGAAAATGCCTACGCGGGTGTCACCCTGGGGGCAATCATCCTTCCACGCGGCACTCTCCTGATCGACACCCCATTACAAGCCGAGGACGCCCGATTTTGGAAATCCATTCTGCTGGCCCGTAGCCGCGGCGAGTACCGCGTGATGATCAACCTCGACATGCATACCGATCGCATCATCGGCAATCGCTCAATGGATCTCACTATCCTGGCTCATCAAGAGGCTGTCGAAGCCCTCGATAACCGGACTGCGGTCTTCAAAGGTGCAAATGTAGAAAGCAGCGCCGAGTGGGAACAATGCTCGGAAATTATCGGAACCCGGTGGATACGCCCCAATATCACGTTCAGCGACCGTCTTCATCTGCATTGGGGAGAGCCTGAAATCTTGATCGAACACCACTCTGGCCCAGCCCCCGGGGCTATTTGGGTCGAGATACCATCCAAGAAAATCGTCTTCGTGGGAGATGCTGTCGTCGGACACCAACCTCCTTTTTTGGCAGATGCTGACCTCCCAGCCTGGATCGAAACACTCAGTATGCTTCGGAGCCCACAATACCGGGATTATACAATCGTCAGCGGGCGGAGCGGCCCTGTGACAATGGAAGTTGTACATTCTCAACACGAATTCCTGAAATCGGTACTCCAGCGGTTAGAAACCCTTACTAATCGTAAAGCACCGCCAGGGGACACCGAGAAGATGATCCCGGCTTTGCTTGCGAAAATCACGTATCCATCCGAGTTAGAAGACTTCTACGCGCAACGCCTGCTTTATGGTCTGCGGCAATACTACATACGCCACCAAAATCCAATAGATTCATTATAAAGAATAATAGGCTTACATGCGTATCACCCCATTCAGACATCAATAGAGCATGTCTCGATACCCATACCTTCCAGTCCTTGAGTTGAGGCGCGGTGAGGCGGTTGAATCCGTCCATTTCGGGGCCTTTGTAATCGTAAACAGCCACGGCGAGTTGGTGGCATCTTACGGAGACCCTGACCTCGTCACTTTTCTCCGCTCCAGCGCGAAACCCTTCCAGGCATTGCCCTTCATCGAAAGTGGAGGTCATGAACGTTGGAATTTGACCCCCCGCGAAATCGCGATTCTGTGTGCCTCGCACACCGGCACAGATGAGCATGTCTCAGTTTTGCAGGAAATACAGGGCAAGATTGAGGTAACGCAAGCTGATCTGTTATGCGGCATCCACGCGCCAATAGATGCGCCGACTCGCGAGGCTCTCCGTGAGCGGGGAGAAGAACCCACCCCCAACCGGCACAACTGTTCCGGCAAGCACACTGGCATGTTGGCCCACGCCCGCCTGTTCAACTTCCCCATCGCGGATTATATCAACCCCGAACATCCCGTCCAAAAGCGGATTCTGCAAACCTTCAGCGAGATGTGTGATGTGAATATTGAAGATATTGTCATAGGAATCGATGGATGCTCGGCCCCGGTGTTCGCCATTCCTTTACGCAACGCGGCCCTGGGGTACGCGCGTCTCTGCGACCCCGTTGAGTTGGCTCCCGAAAGAGCAGCAGCCTGCCGCACAATCACCAATGCCATGAGTACCCATCCCGAGATGGTCGCCGGCCCAGGTAAATTCGATACCCGGCTGATGACCGCCGCCAACGGGAAAATCGTCTCCAAAGGCGGAGCTGAGGGCTACCAACAAATCGGGGTGCTACCCGGTGCGATGGCTCCCGATTCTCCGGGACTGGGGATTGCCATCAAAATCTCGGACGGCGATTCGAGGAGCCGCGCCCGTCCCGCAGTAGTGTTGGAACTCTTGCGCCAACTGGGGGCGATCACGCCTCAGGAATTGGAAGAACTCGCCGACCTCGGCCCCACCTTCGAGATACGCAACTATCGCAACTGGTTGGTTGGCAAAGCATGTCCTGTTTTTGCGTTGGTGCGTTGAAAGTATCGCCTGAAACCAGGTGCGACGCACTTCCAAAGTGCGTCGCACCTTCAGTGCTATGAACCAAGCCACCCAAGTACATCAACGCTTGCTGGGATTTTTTGGGGAACCGTTATGGCGCACCCCTTTTCCGCCGTTGGACGAGTTGATTTCCACCATTCTCTCGCAAAATACCAACGACGCCAACCGCGACCGGGCCTTCGAGTCCCTGCGGGCAGGCTTCCCCACCTGGGAGGCGGTCCGCGATGCTCTCCCCGAAGATGTGATCGAGGCCATCCGCCCGGCAGGGCTGGCTAATCAAAAAGGGGCGCGCATCCAGGCTATATTAGGCTCCATCACCGAACAACGCGGGGCGCTGGATTTGAGCTTTCTGAAAGAGTACACCCCTGAGGCAGCCTTCGACTGGCTGATGCAATTCAAAGGCGTTGGGCCAAAGACAGCCTCGATTGTGTTGCAATTCTCATTGGGAATGCCAGCTTTCCCCGTGGACACGCATATCTACCGGGTGAGCGGGCGGTTGGGTTTGCGCCCACCCAAGATGAGTGTCGAGAAGGCTCACCAGCACCTGGCAGCTCAGTTCCCCACGGAAACGTACTATGCCGCCCACCTCAACATTATCCGCCTGGGGCGGGAAATATGTCAGGCGCGCAAACCCCGCTGCGAGGCGTGTCCGATGCAGGATTTGTGTGAGTATTACACGGAGAATTTTGGCTCGTAAAGACGAGGGCAAGAGATAATATGAAATCCAAATTCACGCTGAAAACTTATCTTATCGCGGCTCTGGCTGAAGGTCTCATCAGCCTGTTTTTGTTACTGCTCATCCCCAGCGACCCGAAAAACGTCTGGCTGCTTGGGATGTCGAAATCCCGGATTGTGATGTTGGCGGCGGGGACACTCACAGTGGCGGTGTTTGCTCTACTTGTGGTCAGGGCGACAAAAGATGAGACGAGGTATGCGAGATTAGACCTCGGGGTAGAGAAAACATTTCAATACGCCGGCCACCTTACAACTGGGCTGGTTTTCTCGCTGGCTGGATTTTTAGGCGGCAGCTACTTCCTCTACACCACGATCACAACCACGGATTTGTTCGTCAAAGGATATTTCATCCGTCTGGCTCCATGTGTGTTTTGGTTGACCATGATATGTGGACAATCTATCCTGTTCATTAATTGTTCGAATGTAGATCGGGCAAAAAAATATTTTCGGGATCATGGGACCGCGATTGCACTTCTTTTTGTAATTTTGTTGACCGGGTTGTGTTTCCACGCCAATTTGTGGGATACACTCCCTGAAGATTGGGACATCAACAAAATGTTCAACCAGGACAATAAATTCGATCTTGAACAACAGGATATTTATCAGGTGTTCACCGAAGGGGATCGATTACAGCACGGTCAAAATCCATATTCACGCGCCCTTGATCAGGACACTGATTTACAATGGAATCAGCAAAATGCGACTTATCTTCCCATTTTTTATATTCTCACCTGGTTGACACAAGAGGCCGGGCTTGAAGATTACCTGCAATATCTGAGTTTTTGGCGCGTTATCTTCTTGATCTTTAACCTGGCAATCGCTTATTTGCTCTTTTACATTCCTTACCACCGCCATAACACGTTGATTTTGGGCAGCTTTGCAGCATTGTTATGGCTATTCAACCGGTGGACTGTGCATATGACAATGATCTATCATATTGATTTCATTGCCATATTCTTTCTCCTATGGTCGCTGGTTTTATGGCCGAAATACAAAACCCCTTCTTTTCTGGCCTTTGGGCTATCACTGGGCGTAAAGCAAATGGCCATTTTCATGATCCCGATTTATTTGATCTGGGCCTGGCAATCAAACGAAAAACGATCCATTAGACAATTTATTATTGATGCCCTGATAATTGGGAGCATTCCGTTGATCGTGTCGACACCCTTTTTGATTTGGAATGCCAAGGGATTTCTCGCATCCATTTTGATATCGGCAACCAGGAACGCAGAGAGTCATTTTGGGGTACCCTCGATTGATATTTTAATGGGTTTATCCGGAATCCCGGCCAAGCTCCCCATGGTGGGAATGATGACCCTGACATTCATTTTGGTGTGGAAACAGAAGATCAACCAGTTTGTGGCGGCCCTATTTATCATGGTCGTGTTTGTGGATTTCAATTCGGTCCTCTTCCGCCATTATATGACCTGGGTAGTGCCATTGATCCCATTGGCTATCGGGGATACTATCTATAAACACACACATCCAGATACGATATGAAACAAATATTGTTCGAAAAGCTAAAGCGCCCTTTCGCTAACGAATTATTAAAATTCGGCAGCATTTATTTCTTCTTGGCGTTCATCAATTTACGCGTCAAATTACGCTTGACCCCAGCCTGGTTTGATGGCCACTTGGAGAGCAACCACAATCTGCTCCTAGCGTTCCAATACACAAACAACGAACAATCGCGATTACTCCAGTTTTATATTCCAGAAGTTTTTAGGCAGATCTTTGGATTAGCCATTCCTAACGCTTATATTCTTCAAAGATGGTTGTTCGTTTTCCTGACATTTCTTTGCTTCCATTTCTTCTTGAGAAAATGGTTTGACACCCAGATAACGTTTGGCGGAGTTTTATTCTTAGCTGGCATCATGCCCTTGAGTTATTACAACCATTTGCAGGAAAGTGCTTCTCTTCTATTGCTGACCTTCTTGTTAGCATTATGGGCCATTCGTGAGAAGCAAACCCTGTTGTACATGGCTGTCCTAGCTATTGGAGCACTCAATAATGAGACAATCCTTATCTTACCAATGGTATTTTTCTGTTTTAATTTCGACAGTTTTGAGTTTAAGCATCTCCTACGTTTATCATGATTAGTCCTGGGAAGTTGTTTACCTGCATATCTCATCTCTGGTATGATCAGATATATTACGCGGGATAGACCTCACTTGGGAGGCGCCTGGCATTTACCAGATAACATCGAAGGTATTTTAGAACATATTCGATTTTCTCCTCTAGAATTATGGAAAGCGGAATACTTGTTTATTTTCTTTATATTTGGGGTATTCTGGTTATTCGCATTTAACAAGTATTCTCAAAAGCCACTTTTTTTGCAGCGTGCAGCTATAATGATTCCAGTATTCATCATCATCCATTTTATAACTGGCATCATCAAAGAAGTGCGTCAATTGCTTCCTCTGAGCTTCATAATTATTCCTATGGCACTTTTCTATCTTTTCCCTAAGGCTGCTCCAGGAGAATCCCAAGCCCGGTGGGAGTGATAATCGAACAGGAACAGACTCTGCCAACT
>JBDRGC010000165.1:0-13899 GCA_043818215.1 Chloroflexota bacterium
CGTCTTTGCAGAGGTCAGCCCGGTAATCGGCGTGCATGTTGGCCCAGGCACGGTAGGGTTAGCCTATATGTATGATTAGTGCAGTCCAGCCTACGCACTTCCGGCGACTGTAAGTCACAGCAACGAAATGCATAAAGTCCACCTGCGTGGACTGGTATCCAGCCTGCGCAGGCAGGCTTCGTGTTCTTGTTGCTGCGACTTGCAGTCGCCATAATCGCACTTCCGGCGACTGTAAGTCGCAGCAACGAAATGCACAAAGTCCACCTGCGTGGACTGGTATCCAGCCTGCGTAGGCAGGCTTCGTGCTCCTGTTGCCGTGACTTACAGTCGCCGTAGATAGTCGCCGTAGACACCCGCCAGAAATCCAGCGGGTGTCTTTTTTGACGTCAGCCTCAATCCGTGGTACGCTTTGTATCCCCAATCCCCAATCCCCAATCCCCAATCCCCAATCCCCAATCCCCAACCTCCAATCTCCAATCTCCAATCTCCAATCTCCACTCCCCACTCCCCACTCCCCCCCCATGTAACCCCTCCTGCGCTTACGCGAATTCTTACGCCCTTACTACCCTCAGGTCGCCCTCACCCTGCTGGCTCTGCTCGCCATCACCGCGGGCCAATTGGCGGTGCCCGCCATCATCCGGCAGGTGATCGATGTTGGGCTTGTTCGGGGGGAAGTGCGTTACCTGCTCATTTCTGCGTTTGTCATCCTGGCGATTGGCGCGGCCCGGGCTGGATTGTCCTTTGGACAGCGTTATATGAGTGAGTGGATTGCCTTCCATGTCTCCTTTGACCTGCGCAACCGGCTCTACAACCATATTCAGCACTTCTCTTTCACCTATCACGACCACGCCCAAACGGGGCAGCTGATCAGCCGCTGCATCGAGGATGTGCGCTCTATTCAACATTTCACCGGCTTCGGAGTAGTGGAATTGCTCCGCATCAGTTTGCTGCTCTCAGGCGTTATCGTGTTGCTATTTGTAGATAATCCTCGTTTGGCGGCCATAGCCCTATTGCCGGTGATTCCCCTCTTTTTGGCAACCACCCGTTTCGGGGGACGCGTCGGGCGTCTTTTTTTGGCGGTCGATCAGGCCTTGGGGGAACTGTCCTCCCGTTTGCAAGAGAACGTCACTGGCGTGCAGGTAGTGCGTGCCTTTGCCCGCGAACCTTACGAAGTCCAGCGATTTGATGAGTCTAACCGCGAACTCTACGAGGCCCGTGTCACCGTGATCCACGAGTGGTCGCGGGTGTTACCCACTTCTCACTTGCTGGTGGCCTTGAGCACGATTCTCATCCTCTGGTTCGGCGGCAATATGGTGCTGCGCGGCGAAATGACCCTCGGAGAGATGGTGGCCTTCAACGCTTATTTGCTGCTGATGGCCGAACCTGCCCGCCAACTGGTCTCGCTGGTCAACACTGCCGGGGAAGCCGCCGCGGGGGTGGAACGCACCTTCGAAATCTTGGAGCGTGAACCGGCCATCCAGTCGCCGCCCGAGGCCATCAGCCTGCCGCCCCTCTCCGGACGGGTCGAATTCCGGGATGTCAATTTTCGCTACCAGGGTGAGACTGCCCACGCACTGGCCGATATCAACCTGACCGTGGAACCCAACCAGATCGTAGCCCTCATCGGCCCGACGGGATCGGGCAAAACCTCGCTGGTGAACCTGATCCCCCGTTTTTACGAGGTTTCAGAGGGCGCGGTGCTGGTGGACGGATTCGACACCCGAGGCGTGACCCTGCCCTCCTTGCGCAAGCAGATCGGCATTGTGCTGCAAACCTCACTGCTCTTCTCTGACACCATCCGCGAGAATATCGCCTATGGCCGCCCCGACGCCAGCCTGGAGGAGGTCATCGCGGCCGCTAAAGCTGCTCAAGCTCACGAGTTCATCAGCGAGATGTCCGAGGGCTACGAGACCGTGGTCGGCGAGCGCGGCGTGACCCTCTCGGGCGGGCAGCGCCAGCGAGTAGCCATTGCCCGTGCCCTGCTGCTTGATCCCCGCATCCTGATTTTGGATGACTCCACTTCATCGGTAGATATCCAAACCGAAAGGCTGATCCAGCAAGCACTCGACCGCCTGATGGAGGGCCGCACCACTTTCGTGATCGCCCAACGCCTCTCTACCGTCCGCCGCGCTGACCTGATCTTGGTGCTGGATGGCGGACGCATCGTCGAACGCGGCACCCACAACGACCTGCTGGCCCAAGATGGCCTCTACCGCGAAATCTACGAACTGCAACTCCGCGGTCAGGAAGGAATGAGTGGTGCGTGGAGCGTGGAGCGTGAAGCGTGAAGCGTGAAGCGTGAAGCGTGTAGCGTGAAGCGTGAAACGTGAAAGAATTTTGGCTCTTTGATGTTTCGTGTGGTCAAACTCTTTTTGTACACGGATTACACGGATTACACGGATTATACGGATTTTTCTTTGGCTTTATCCGTATAATCCGTGTAATCCGTGTACCGCGCCCTACAATATCTCAGAGAGCCAGAATTTTATCCCACTCCGCTACGCTTCAGGGACTGCGTCACGATTCACTCGTCACGTATCACTCATCACTCGTCATGTCTCACGTTTCACTTAGCGTTTTAATATGATCATAACCGAGGGTCTCAGCAAGAAGTTCGAAGATTTTCTGGCAGTCGATGGGGTCAGTTTGCAAGTTAAGGCCGGGGAGGTACTGGCCTTGCTCGGCCCCAACGGAGCAGGCAAGACCACCACGGTGCGCATGTTGACATCTGTCCTGCGGCCAAGTGAAGGATGGGCGTGCATCGCGGGATACGACGTGGTCGCCAATCCGGCCCAGGTACGCGCCTCGGTGGGAGTATTGACAGAGCAGCATGGCCTCTACGGACGTATGCCAGCCGGCGAATATCTCGACTTTTTCGGGCAAATCTACGGGATGGGGCGGGATGCCCGTAAACAGCGCGTTGACCACTTGCTGGACAAATTCGGCCTTAGTGATGCACACCATCGCCGGGTTGCCGAGTATTCCAAGGGTATGCGGCAGAAACTGGCTCTGGCACGCGCACTGCTGCATGATCCACCGGTCTTGCTGCTGGATGAGCCAACCTCTGCCATGGACCCTGAAAGCGCCCGCCTGGTGCGCGATTCCATCAAGGTGCTGCGCTCCGCGAAACGGGCTATCGTGATTTGCACTCACAATCTCGCCGAGGCCGAGGAACTGGCTGACAAGATCGCTATCATCCGCCGGGGGAAGATCATTGCCCGGGGAACGCCGGCAGCTTTGAAGCAAACTCTTTTGGGGCCTGGAGAATATGAGATCAGGCTGGCAACCACCCTCAACGGGCAGCCCGATGTTTTTCCCTCCGGGGCCACGGTCACTTCTCAAGGGCCGAATTGGCTGCGGTATCGAACCGAGTCTCCCGAAGATGTCAATCCCCAGATTGTATATTCCCTAGCGACAAATGGTTTGCCAGTGGTCAGCTTACAAGCAGTCCCACGGAGTCTGGAAGATGTTTATCTGCAAGCTATTCTGGCCCCAGATAATGAGGTGTTGAATGTGGACTAAACTCCGCCCAGCGCTGATCGTCACCCGCCGGGAGGTGAGCGACCAATTCCGGGACTGGCGCATAATTGCGCCCATTATGGTTTTAACGCTTTTCTTCCCCGGACTGATGAATTTTACTGCCCGGCAGGTTGTCAACTACGTGGAACGCTATGATGTGCCTCTCATTGGAGACCGCCTGATCCCGTTTCTCTTGATGGTTGTGGGCTTCTTCCCCATCTCTGTGGCACTGGTAATCGCATTGGAGAGTTTTGTTGGCGAAAAGGAGCGGCGCAGTATCGAGCCTTTGCTCAGCAGCCCGCTCACTGATCTGCAACTCTACCTGGGCAAGCTGCTGGCAGTTATGGTTCCGCCTCTGGCAGCCAGCTATTTGGGCATCAGTGTTTATTTGATTGGCGTGTACCGTCAGATCGGCTGGGTGCCTGACCCTACCTTATTTATACAGATCGTGGTTCTGACCACCGTGCAGGCCCTGTTGATGGTCAGCGGCGCGGTGGTGATCTCGACGCAGGCTACCTCGACGCGCTCTGCCAATTTGTTGGCTTCTTTCATAATTGTACCGATGTCTATGCTGCTCGTTGGGGAAAGCATGGTGATGTTTTGGGCGCGTTACGATGTGCTTTGGTGGGCAATTCTTGGGCATGTTTTGATAGCAGGATTGCTCGTGCGGACTGGCATTGCTTACTTCAACCGCGAAGAATTGTTGGGCCGCGAGTTGGATACCATCAACCTGAAGTGGAGCTGGCACATATTTTGGGGGGCATTTTCCGGTAAAGCGCATTCGGTGGCCGAGTGGTATCGCCGGGAAATACCCCAGACTTTGAAACGGATTGCGCTGCCTGTGACATTGGTGCTGCTGGCATTGATTGCCGGAGCGTGGATCGGCGCCGAGCAGGCCAGTGTTTTCGCCCTGCCCCCAGAAGCATTCGATTGGAGCAATCTGGAAGACGGGTTCGTGCAGGGTGGCGTAGAAGGATTCGGAGCCATCCGCTTTTTCTCCGTCAGCGGCTTGGGAATGGTGTGGTTCCACAATCTGCGCGCCATTGGCCTGGCAACCTTGTTGGGATTGTTCTCATTTGGGGTGCTGGGGGTTCTTGTTTTGATGCTGCCCTTTGCGCTCATCGGATACTTCGCAGCCACAGCCGCCGGTATGGGATTATCTCCCGCCATCTTTCTGACAGCTTTTGTATTACCCCACGGAATTCTAGAAATACCTGCTATTATATTAGCTGGAGGCGCGCTTCTGCGTTTAGGGGCTACTCTGGCAGCCCCTGCCGAAGGACGCACCATAAGCGAAGCCTTGCTGCATTCTTTGGCAGATTGGGCCAGGATCATGATTGCATTAGTTCTGCCTATGCTTTTGGCTGCTGCGGCTTTAGAGATTTTTGTTACTCCGCAGGTTGCTGTATGGCTGTTGGGCAATTGACATAATACTGAAAACTCTGGAAAAGTCGAAACAAGCAATCCCCTCCCAGCCTCCCCCAAATTCTAAAAACGGAATTTAGGGGAGGGGCAGAGTGTATCCCCCCATTTTTGTTTTTCAAAATGGGGGGATTGAGGGGGGTGGCAGGAAAGGAATTAAGTTTTCCAGAGTTCTCAGCATAATAATAGAGTTGTTCCCCAATAGCAATGATCGATGAATTGTACACGGATTCACACGGATTTAACGGATGTATCAAAATTAGGTAGTGGAAAAAAAGTAAGTGATGGGCTATTTCAAGAAGCTCCCAATGGCGTCCCCGCAGCCGTCCCACAGGGATGCTTCGCGAAGGACGGCGGCTAGAGCATTTTGTGATTTGGTCATCACTTACCATCAAACCACCACCAAAACGAAAAATACATTTCATCCGTGACATCGTGCCCTTCAGGGTAAATCCGAGTACCAAATTTCTTGCCTCGCTTATTCCGGAACAAGTCTAATGCATTACGAGATCGGAAGGGAACCTTTATGTCGAAGTTAATAATCTTAGGGTCTGCAAACGCTATCCCGGATGAAAAGCACGAAAATACTCATCTGGTACTGGTGGGCGAGAAATGCCAACTTCTGATCGATTGTGTTGGCAATCCTCTTGTTCGTCTGCGTCAGGCGGGTTTAGATATAGACGATCTGACCGGCATGATTTTGACACATTTCCATCCAGACCATGTTTCGGGCGTTCCCTCGCTGTTGATGAGCTTGTGGCTGTTGGGGCGGCGAAAGCCTCTGATCATCTACGGGCTGGGTCATACATTGGACCGCGTCGAGAAAGTAATGGGACTTTACGAGTGGGAGGATTGGCCCAATTTCTTCCCAGTGACTTTTTGCCGTCTCCCCGCCGAGGAGATATCATTGGTGATGGAGAACGATGAGTTTCGGATTTTCTCTTCTCCGGTACGCCATCTTCTGCCCACTATTGGGGTGCGGATCGAATCCCTCCACACGGGCAAAATCATGGCATATTCCTGCGATACAGAACCCTGTTCTCAGGTGATCAAACTGGCAGAAGGCGTGGACGTGCTTATTCACGAAGCTGCCGGCCCATCCCCCGGACATTCATCTGCGGCCCAGGCGGGGGAGACAGCCCAAAGGGCACAGGCAAAATCCCTTTATTTGATTCATTATCCTACGGGGGATTTCGCTTCACAATCGCTGGTAAAAGATGCCCAAAAAAAATTCCCCGGCAATGTCGAACTTGCCGAGGATTTCATGGAATTAGAATTCTGAGTCCATTTTTTACCACCCATCGAGAAATGGTTCCCACTCCAGATTATTTGTAGTATATCTGGAGAAAATATAAACAGCAGATGAAGATGGCTCTATGGGCAGGTGCAGCAAATACATTCCGGCTTGCTCTACAGTGCGGCCGCCTTTGCGATGATTGCAGGCTGCGCAGGCAGTCACCAAATTATCCCAGGAATGCCTTCCCCCCAGGCGGCGCGGAATCACGTGATCCAGAGTCAGGTTCGAAACGCGTTGGCCGCAATACTGGCAGGTGTAATTATCCCGCCTAAAAATCTCGCGTTTATTCAATCGAACGCGCTGACGGGGGCGTTTTATCATTCTCCCCAAACGAATAATAGATGGCCGCCGGTAAATACGTGAGACCGTTTTGATGGTGCCGCGTCCATTCATCACCAAACTGGCTTTTTCAGTCAGGATCAATCCCATCGCGCGGCGGGTTGTACACACGTTGATGGGCGCAAAATTTGCATTGAGTACGAGTACCGGATCGTGCATTGTGCTCCTCATAATTTCGGGGAATTATAGCACGAGTTTCCGATGTTAACAAATAAAGGCTATGGAAGAACACAAACATCGACTGGTAATAATAGCCGCTGGATACTCATATGAAATGGACACCTTTGTATCCAGCGACCCAGGCCTCAGATCACGATTCGCTCACACCATCACTTTTAGCGATTTCTCTGATGCGGAACTGACATAAATAATTTGTTTGCTTGCCGAAAGAGAACACTATCAAATAAGTGATGATACACAGTCCGCCATGTTGAAATTGATTCGCGAATTCAAAGAATTTCAAAAAATCAATTCGGAAATGCCAGGACAATGATCCAGTTTTCGAATAAACGAAAGGAAACCTGGCCAATAGATTGTTATAGATAGTAAGATAATGTTTTTGACTCTGCTTACCCAAATGTCATTGCGAGGAACGTTCTGTGTGACGAAGCAATCTCCCCCAAGGTGAGCAGGAGATTGCTCACCTGCACTGCACCAAACGCAGTGCGGTGCAAGTGTCAGCGGTAAAGCTGCTTCGCAATGACACGCTGAGTCAATATTTTTTCTGAAAGTCTATATCCATGAATACGGAAAATGAATTTTGCAAAAAACAACTTAGTTCAATCACCGCCAATGATGTCCCCCAATTAGCTATTCCGGTGGAAATGGATCAATAATCAAATTCGGCTAATCCATCAAAACCTGACACGGGTCCATATTCCCCAAGTCAGAAGATCACACGTGCCCCCCCAATAATCATCAATATGGTATCCGTTGTTCCATAGCTCTTTCTAATACCGCGCAGGCATTCGTATACCACTTAACTCTATCCTTTTTATTTTCCGTATTGGCTCTCTCCAACAGTGAGCTGAAATCGTCTATGCTTTTACGCCAATTATTCAATGCCTCACTTCTTTTTGATTCGTTTTTCCATTGGATAATTCCCAACATCCAACGAGCAACAGCAACCCTATGAGTATAAGGGAAAAATATATTTACCGCTTGTATTACACGTATCTCTGCTGCTTCATGATTTTGCATCTGGTGTAAAGCCAGACCACACGCCAATTCAATCTCAGCTTTCTCCCATCTACTGCTTCTCTTGTTGACGATTTCTGTCAGATTTTGGATATCCAGATATGCTTGACCATATTTCTCATCTCTAATATTCATAATCATCGCATCCCGCCACTGTATCAACTCACTGGAAAGGTAACTTGTTTCAGGCTCTTTTGGAATCTCCGGTTTACCCCGGAGATTCCCAAAAAGCCCTGTTTTTGAAAAGATTAGCCAGGTATAAGTCTCCTCTGCTGTTCCTGCCAAACTAACTTTCATTTCTTCTTCGCGTTCCTTGTACCATTGGGCCATTTCATCATAAGGCCCGCCCTTTTCTTCCTCAGCAATTTCATTCACGATCTCAGTAGCGTTTTTCCAGTCCCAGTGGGCAGCATAATGAGTAACCATCTTCCATTCCACTATACCGAGTAGCCATAAAGTGACAAATAACCGGTGACGACCACTTCTCTCGAAACCGAGATAAATATCTTTGGCCTCGTTAAGATATTTTCTTGCCTCGGTAAAGCGATCCCTTTTGAAAAAATATTCTGAACACAATACCAGCACTTCGGGATAAATCAAAGGGTCACTTTTTGATCTCCCCACTTGAATAACATCATTTATTAAATCATCCCTCTGACTTTCCGATATCGTTGTGTCTGATATTTGCGTGAACAATGCCCTACACTCATCATCTAAGTGAGATCTGTCATACTCATTTAGCCAACCTATGACCTGGCCCCAATCTCTCATGATCCACCTCCCGGAAGCTGCTCCTGAATATCCTTTCCCATTGCGTCTAACAACTGCGCTAATCGGAATAAAAATATCTTCTGTACACTTTCTCTATCGTCCCCAGCGACATTTAAATCCTGCAATACATCAGAAATCGCCCTTAACGTCTCTACCTGAGCATCTGCACGACCCTGTTCTCGATACGCTTCTTTGATTGCTTCGCTATCAACCCGAACTACCTCAGCCTCCCCTTTCCATCCCGCCTGCCAGGTGCTAACACGCTGATCAGCAATAATCGCATCTTCGATTTCGAAATGTCCAATCCCACACCATAATAATTGAGCGCCTACGTTTTTGAACCGTGCTCGAAACCCAAGGGTTTGATATGCCTCTAGAATATCAGCGCGAGGGTCTGCGTCTGCTTGTCTCGGAGCAGTGATCTCATCCAATTGTTTCTCACGAATGGTATTTTGTAGATCATTCCTAAAGAAAATTTCCATTATTTCTTTGGCAAATGGCGTTTTTGCCAATGATTTTCCATTAGACGGGGCTTCATCTTGAGATGGAGTTTCAGCCTGTTGGGATTCCACCCCCGATGTATCCCTAAGTCGCCCACGAAGCGAACCTACAAATTGAGGCACTGTGCGCACTTTCGGCCAGAACGCGCAAAAAAACGACACCAGGAACACGGCAGATACCACGCCCCGCCAAAATCCTGCGCTCACATAAAAAGACTCTTCTCCAAAAATCCCTCGCTCAAGCATAAAAAGAGTATATACTTGCACAATTCAATTTGTCAAGTACAATTGATGTCCTGAAATGGCGGCTGACAGATAATGGCCAAAATCGAGCAATTGGAGATTGTTTCATGTCGCTGTACGCGCCTCCGGCATTGCATCATCGCAGAGGGTCGGTCAGTGGTCGGCGGTCGGTGGTCATTTCAAGACATCAAGTATTAGTTCCGCGATACTCCCATTCCACACATATTGGAGGCATTCATGTCCAACTTTCCCGGTAAAGGAAAAGTAGCTGTACTGAAAACATCCCCCGAAACCGTCCTCGACGACATCGAGCGATTGATGAAACTGGCCGAGTTCCAAGCTGCCCTGCCTAAAGGCAATCAAACCGGCCTCAAAATCAACATCTCCTGGCAGACATGGTATCCGGCCTGCTCTACCACCCCCTGGCAGCTCGAGGGAGTCATCAAAACCCTGCAACACGCTGGCTACGATGACATCGTTGGCGTCCATAACGACACCGTGGTCGTCGACACAGCCGACGGCGAGCGCAACAACAAACACCGTTTCGTCACCGACGCCAACGATGTTCCCTGCATCTACCTCTACGAGCAGGATTTCGAATGGGTCGAGTACCACCCCAAATCCCGCCCGTTTCTGGTACTCGACAAAGTATACCCCGAAGGCGTATTCATTCCCAAAGCCCTCATCGGCATGAACATCATCCAGCTCCCCACTGTCAAAACCCACGTTTTCACCACCATCACGGGAGCCATGAAAAACGCCTTCGGCGGGCTGCTCCACCGCCACCGCCACTGGACTCACGGCGTCATCCACGATACTTTGGTGGATTTGCTGACCATCCAGCAGGAAATTCACCCCGGTCTTTTCGCGGTTATGGATGGGACTTTTGCGGGGGACGGTCCCGGCCCGAGGGCCATGCGCTGGCATGAGAAGGACATCCTTCTAGCCTCGGCGGATCAGGTCGCCATTGATGCGGTTTCTGCCAAATTGCAAGGATTCGACCCCCTGAACCTGCGCTTCATCCGCCTGGCCCACGAGATGGACCTCGGCGTTGGGGATCCCCGCCAAATCGAAATTGTGGGCTACGACATTGAGCAAGAACCCGATTGGCACTTCGTCCAGGAAGATACCTTCGCCAGCCGCGGCCAAAAGGCTATCTACCACGGTTGGCTGAACTTCGTCGAAAAGCCGCTCCTGCGCAGCCCAATCGTGCCCTGGGCATACTTCGCCAGCAATTTCTACCACAACGTCTACTGGTACCCCCTCGTAGGCCGCCAACGTGTGGAATCAGCCCTGGAAACCAAGTGGGGACAGATGTTCAAAAATTACGGCGATGGCAAAGTGGTATTACCCGGCGTGGAACCCAAGACCATCAAGCAAGCCGTGGTGGGACTGACGTTGCTAACCGCCGCCGCGGCAGGGCTTGGTTACTTGCTGACCAGGCGGCCAGGGAGCAGGGATTAGGGACTAGGAATCAGAGATCAGGGGCTAGGGACTAGTTGACAGTGACTAGGAATCAGGAACTCTGATACCTTGCCCCTTGCCTCCTTGCCTCCTTGCCCCTTGCCCCTTGCCCCTTGCCCCTTGCCCCTTGCCCCCTTGCTCCCCCGCTCCCCCGCCCCCGTCCCCCACCCCCCCTCACATCGGGTATAATCTTCCCCATGTCTGAATCCAAGCTCTCCCACATCGACGAAAAAGGCCGCGCCCGCATGGTGGATGTTGGTTACAAACCGGTCACCGAGCGGGTGGCTGTTGCCAAAGGCGAAGTACACATGCGCCCGGAAACCCTGCGCTTGATCCAGGCTGGCGCGCTGAAAAAGGGCGACGTGCTCACCGTGGCGCAACTGGCCGGGGTCATGGCTGCCAAGCGCACCGCTGAACTTATCCCGCTTTGCCACCCCTTGCCCTTGAATCAAATCCTTGTGGAAGTAGAACCCAACCCCGGACTCCCCGGCGTGGAAATTACGGCCACTGTGCGCACCAGCGCCAAAACCGGCGTGGAAATGGAAGCCCTGACCGCAGTGTCCGTGGCAGCCCTCACGATTTACGATATGGTCAAAGCCGTCGAAAAAACCATGCGTATCACCAATATCCGGTTGGTCGAAAAACGCGGCGGGCAGAGCGGTGACGTGATCAACGAGTCAGCGAGTCAGCGAGTCAATGAGTCAGCGAATCGCGGTGGATAACTCATTCTGTGGAGAATAGAACGCGGATAACACGGATTTAGCGGATTTACGCGGATTTATAATTAATATTAAAAATCCGCGTAAATCCCCCCGATCCGCGTTACACTTGCACCTGCGGTGAAAGTGCAGGTGTCCGCGTTCTATCCTACCCGTGGTTGAGTAGTTACTAAACAACTATGAACCGAATCACTATTTTGTTTTTTGCAACCATTCGCGATCATATCGGTGAGCGCAAAATCTCACTGGACGTACCCGATAATCTCTGCGTGCGTGATCTGAAATCCATGCTGGCAGAACGCTACCCCAACGCGGCCCCAACCCTCGGCGTGACACTGGTCTCGATCAACCGCGAGTACGCCGTTGACGAAGACCTGATCCCCGCCGGGGCAGAGGTGGCCATGTTTCCGCATGTCAGCGGGGGCTGATCCAGTGTTCAGTGTTCAGTATTCAGTAATCTGTGCGATGATCGAATACTGAAAACTGCCGACTGAACACTGAAAACTGAAAACTGATGACTAACTTCCCAACCATCATCTCCATCACCAAAGACGAGTTAGACCTGAACGACCTCCTCGCTCAAATCACCTTGCCATCCACCGGCGCGGCATGCTTCTTTACCGGCATGGTGCGCGGCGAAACCAACAGGGACGGCCTGCCCCCTAAGACCGAATTCTTAGAGTACGAAGCCTACATCCCCATGGCGGAGGCCCAAATGCGCCAAATCGCTGACGAGATACGCGAGCGATGGCCCACCGTGAAGGGTGTTGCCATCGTGCAGCGCATTGGACGCTTGTATCCGCAGACGCCCACAGTGGCGATTGCCTGCACCGCCGCCCACCGCGACACCGGCGTGTTCGAAGCTGCCCGCTACGGCATCGACCGCCTGAAAGAGATCGTGCCCATCTGGAAGAAAGAAGTCGGCGCAGATGGTGAAGCCTGGGTCGAGGGCGAGCATCTCAGCCGACCGATGACCGATGACCGATGACCGCCGACCGCCCCCCTACCCCCCCCCAACTTTGGGGAGATGACTCCCCCAGGATTGGGGGCCGGGGGGCGTTCCCCTCGTTTTCGAGATGATACATTTAGCGTATAATATTCCCCTTCTCCCATCAAGACAATTGGTGAACTTTGTCTGCCTTGTCTACCCTGCTACCCTACCTGTATACTTTCACATACGGAACTAATGGCCCGTGAGACACTCGACCCCGCGTGTGGGGTGTCTCACGGCCCCTGAGTTCCCAGGAGGTCACAATGGAATACACTCAGGGAATCCCCGAAGAGGAATCCCCGCGCTCATTAGCGCAACGCCTGGGGCTGCAATTTTCCAATTATCTGTTGCTCAGCCGGGCGCTGACCCACCGCTCATATCTCAATGAACACCCTGAAGCCATCGAAGACAACGAACGCCTGGAATTTTTAGGCGATGCCGTGCTGGACTTTTTGGTGGGCGCCTGGTTGTATAATCATTTTCCAGAGATGGCCGAGGGACAGCTCACAAAGCTGCGGTCTGCATTGGTGTGTACAGAGCAATTGGCGGCTTTCGGCATCCAAATCAAGCTGGGACAGGCCATGAAGATGGGGCGCGGCGAAGTTGAATCCGGCGGGCAGCAGCGGTTAGCCCTGTTGTGCGCCACCTTCGAGGCTTTAATTGGAGCCATTTATCTGGATTCAGGCATCCCCGCCGTGAGCCGCTTTATACAGCCGTTGCTGGAACCCGTGGTAGACCAAATCATCTCATCGGGCAGTATGCAAGACCCTAAGAGCAAGCTGCAAGAGTGGGTGCAGGCTCACGGCAATGGCGCGCCTACTTACCGAACGGCTTCCACTGACGGCCCCGATCACGCCAAAATCTTCGAGGTCGAAGTATTCATCAACGGCCAAAAACATGGACACGGGACCGGACACAGCAAACAAGCCGCCGCCAAAGACGCCGCCCAAGGAGCTTTGGACGCCCTGGAATTGTATTGACAGACGGACGACGGACGACCGACGACCGATGACCGACGACCGCAGACCGACGACCGATGACCGCAGACCGATGACCGGCGACCGCCGACCGACTACCGCCGACCCGCTGAATCGTTGACTCGCTGAATCGCTGAATCGCCGCCCCGCCGCCCCGCCGCCCCACCACCCCGCCGACTCGCTGACTCGCTGACTCCCCGACTCGCTGACTCGCCAATCTCCACTCTCCACTCTCCAATCTCCAATCCCCACTCTCCAATCTCCAATCCCCAATCCCCAATCTCCAATCCCCAATCTCCAATCCCCACTCCCCAATCTCCAATCTCCAATCCCCAATCTCCAATCCCCAATCCCCAATCTCCAATCGCCAATCGCCACTCTCCAATCCCCAATCTCCAATCTCCAATTCCCAATCTCCAATCACCACAAACCAATCTCCACTCACCACTCACCAATCCCC
>JBDRGC010000166.1:0-28547 GCA_043818215.1 Chloroflexota bacterium
AACTTTATTGTAGGGAGAATGAAGGATAAAATGAATAATAACACAAAATCTCTTGATGATATATTTGAGAAACTTACCCAAAACCCCAAATATCAACAGAAATTACGCCGACAAGCACCATATTATGATCTCGTGGCGCAAATTGTAAACCGGCGTGTTGATTTGCGTTTAACTCAAAAGGAGCTAGCAAAAAAGGCAAATACTTATCAAAGCAGAATATCGAAATTAGAATCAGGAGAGCACGATTTCAGACTAAGCACGATAATTCAAATTGCAGAGGCTCTAGAGACCCAAGTATCTATCAGGTTGATTCCGTTTGAATCTAGTATTCAATCCGTCCCTTCACTCAAAGATGACACAACAAAGCTAGTTGATTCTCTGTTTTATCCCAATGTAGTCGGAACAAAAGACACACAAGATACATCTGCCAGTTCTCACGAAATAGATTTCACGATGGGTAACGAGGCATATGATTCCAGCATTACTCCATCGCGGCAAATAGAAAGGGTGTAACATGGAAATTAGAGTCATAAATGCAACATTAATAAATTTACTGGAATTTGATCAGATACCTTTTACTAAATTGCTTGTAGGATCAAATTTAAAAAACATTCAAGAACATTTCGCCTTTAAGAACATTGAAGTGAGACAAAAGCCTGACGGACAATCTGCTATAGTTCTTCAAGGCGGACTTTACAACCAGGACACAATCGTTAAACGAGTAGAAGTCGGAGAAAGAAAAATAACCATTGAAGTCGAAGAAAAATCAGCAATAGCAAAAAAAGTCTTTGACAGCCTAAAAGAACTCTTGAGGGAGCTTTCAAAAACTGACGATGAAACCTACCTAAGTCCAGTCGTACAGACTGTAGAATCCATAATTATTGCGAAAATGAATTTTCATGCAACTAGTCTAATCCATCCCCAATTTAATAAGTTTATAAATTCAACAGTAGAAAGCGCAACAAGTGACGAACAAAAACAAGCAATCACCAGTATTTTTGGAATTTCTTTTAGAATAGATTATTTTGCTCAAGGTGAATTTGCAAGAAAATTAAAAGATTCCCTGGTCACACTATCACGCAAAGATTTTACCATTGGACCGAGAGATGGAACAGCTCTGGACGAAAAAATATTTATCTCTAAGGCGCCATTAGATACTGAAGTCCACATAACCTTACTAGAAGAAATCGAAACAATCTTCACCTGATACAAAAAGAGCCTGGTTTTTCAGACTCTTTTCATGTACCATCCCCATTCAATCCTAACAAAGCAACATACAACCAGCGAATATTATCACACCTCAACGCGTCTCGCTATTATCGATTCTGTCAAAAATTTCCCTTGACAGACTGCCTGTCCATCCGTATAATCCTTCCGCCTGCCCACCGGACAGGCATTCTTATTGAATTATCGACTTACGGAGTAATATTATGCCGCCTCTACCAAAGCAAAGAATGTCCCGTACGCGCCGTGATCGCCGGCGCACCCATCATGCACTCAAAACCAAAAGTCTGGTTCAATGCAGCCATTGTGGTGAAATGCGGTTACCTCATCGCGTGTGTCCCAAGTGTGGGTATTACAAAGGCCGCGAAGTGGTTGTTACCGAAGAATAGGTTTAATAGGAGTTACACAGTTCGCCGGTTGAGCCGCTGTGTTGAGCTTGTCGAAGCATTGTCGAAACCAGCGTTTGCTGTAGCAACTGCATAAGTCCTACTTTAAAAACGGGCCGTGACTTTCACGGCCCGTTGGCGTTAAACATACTGACTTGCAAATTGCCGGGCGTCTCAGCCCGGCTATGTTTTTGGAGAGACAATAATTAATGCACCCACAACACACCGCCTTCCTTTTCCCCGGCCAGGGTTCTCAATTTGTAGGCATGGGCCGCGAACTGGCAGAAGCATACCCTGCTGCCCGAGACGTCTTCAAGCAAGCCGACGAAATCCTGGGATTCTCGCTTTCCCAACTCGCCTGGGAGGGGCCTGAGGCGCGGCTCAACGACACCCTCAACACCCAGCCGGCGTTGCTGGTACACTCTGTGGCTGCTTTGCGGGTATTGTTGGCAATGTTCAGGGCTGGCAGTCTTTTTCCACCGGATTTTCAACCCGCTTTTGTGGCCGGGCATTCTATGGGAGAATTGAGCGCCCTGGTGGCTTCGGAAGCGTTGCCTTTTGCAGATGCGCTGAAATTGGCGCGGCGGCGCGGTGAATTGATGAAACAGGCTGGCGAGATCTCCCCCGGCGGGATGGCTGCCATTTTAGGGCTGGATATCGCCACCCTGGACCAGATTTGCAGTCAGGCCAGTTCTGGCGGTGAAATCGTGCAGGTTGCCAACGACAATTGCCCCGGGCAGATCGTCATCTCAGGAGACCAATCCGCCATCGAACGGGCAATGAGTCTGGCAAAGGAAGCTCAAGCCCGCAAGGTGGTTCGGTTGGCGGTGAGCATTGCAGCCCACTCTCCCCGGATGACTCACGCTCAAGCAGGCTTCAACTGGGCCATAGATGCGGCCCCAATACAGCGGCCACGCCTCCCCATCGTCGGTAACGTCAATGCTGCACATCTAGCCACCGCTAAAGATATCCGCGCCGACCTGCGGGCACAGTTGACATCCTGCGTGCGCTGGACAGAATCGATCCACTTTATGCACACACAAGGAGTCGATACGTTCATCGAACTTGGCAGCGGAAATGTGTTGTGTGGATTGCTCAAACGGATTGACCGCAAAGCCAGGTGTTTTGCGCTCGGCAAGCCGGATGATTTCGCGAAACTGAGGAAGTTAGTAAGTTAGGGGTTAGGTAGTTAGGAGTTAGGAAGCATTCACGCCCGCGCCCCTGCACCCCTGCGCGCCAATGCGGTATAATACCAATCTTGTTAGCAATGAGGAGAAAACAATGTCCTACCCAGCAGGCATTTCATTAGAAGGGCGCGTTGCCCTGGTCACCGGCGCATCACGCGGCATCGGACGCACTATTGCCGAACTATTAGCAAAGCGCGGTGCCAACGTCGCACTTGCAGATCGCCAGTTCGAATTAGCCAAGACAGCGGCACAAGAAATCGCTGCCGAAACCGGCCAAAAGATAATCGCCGTCGAAGTCGATGTCTCCAACTTCGAACAAACCCAAGCTATCGCTAAGGCTATTACCAAAGAACTCGGCCAAATCGATATCCTGGTCAATAACGCCGGAATCACTCGCGACGACCTGCTGATGCGAATGAAAGAATCCGACTGGGATGATGTCATCAACATCAACTTGAAAGGTGCCTGGAACTGCTCCAAAGCCGTCATTCGCGGAATGATGAAAAATCGCTATGGTCGCATTGTCAATATCAGTTCTGTCTCCGGGCAAGCTGGGCAAGCCGGACAAACCAACTATTCGGCGTCGAAGGCTGGTCTCATCGGATTTACGAAAGCTCTCGCCCGCGAGGTCGCATCTCGCGGTGTTACGGTAAACGGCGTTGCTCCTGGCTTCATCCCCACCACACTGACCGTCGATCTACCTGACGAACTCAAAGACCAGATTATCGCCGCTACCCCAATGGGACGTATGGGCAAGCCCGAAGAAGTAGCTGCCGCGGTCGCCTTTCTGGCATCTGATGAAGCATCCTACATCACCGGACAAATCATCGGCGTTGATGGCGGCATGGTGATGATGTAAACAGGACTTATGCAATTGAAGTGATCTCGTTCTATTTACCGCGGAGCACGCTAAGAACGCAGAGTTTTAACTGTTTTTCTTGGTTTTCCCTGCGATCTTCGCGCACTCCGCGGTGAATCTGGGATCAACTGCGTAAGTCCTAGTGAACAGGTACACTAAAAAAGGGAAAGAATATGTCTGATACAACTCGACCCCCCGGCAAAACAACAATAGCCCCCAGTGTCTTGCTTACGATTGCGCGACTGACAACGCTGGATATCGGAGGTATCAGCCGCATGTGCCAGATTCCCGGCGGAGTCAACCGCATCTTTGCCCCAGGGTCACTCAGCCAACGCGGTTCCGGAGAAGGCGTGCGCATCCGCATCGAAGATGACCGCGTCTACGCAGATTTGTATGTCGTTCTGGAACACGATGTCAACGTCCGCGAGGTCAGCCGCAAGATCCAAAACGACGTGGCCCGGGCTATCTCTGAAATGGTCGGCATGGAAGTTGGGCGCGTCAATGTACACATCGAAGATATCGATTACCCACCAGAGGCAGAGGTCTAACTGCGAATGAAACATCGCACCAGGGCACGCGGCGTTGCCCTGCAGGTACTTTACGAAATCGATTTAGTCAGGCATCCTTTGGGCGTAGTTCTCGAACACCGCCTGGCAGATGCATCCCTGGATGATCGGTTAGCGGATTTCGTACATCAGATCGTTCAGGGTGTCTTTCCTATGACTCAACAATTGGACATATTCATTGCTGAGCACGCCCCCGAATGGCCTCTGAATCAGGTTGCCATCATCGACCGTAATATCTTGCGTATCGCTTTATGGGAATTTGCCATTAGTGGAAATACCCCCATCAAAGTCGCCATCAACGAAGCTGTGGAACTGGCAAAAACCTACGGTTCAGATAGTAGTCCCCGTTTCGTCAACGGCGTGCTGGGGAGTTTAGCTGCCCGCCAAAATGAGATCCGGCAGGCTTTTGAGAACCTCCCCCCATCCCCAAAATAGAACTTATGGAATTTCTTGGTATTGGCCCATTAGAAGTGCTTTTTGTCCTACTGATTGCCCTTATCGTCTTTGGCCCCAAAGATATTGTCAAAGCGGGGCAGACCATGGGGCAATTTTTGCGCAAGTTAGTTATATCACCGGGTTGGCAAGCTTTTCAACAAACATCTCGTGATCTGCGTAACCTGCCCACCAAATTGATGCGCGAAGCGGGCCTGGACGAAATCCAGCAAGACCTGAAACAAATCTCCCCAATCTCTTACCAAGCCGAGCTGACCACGGATATTCGAAAACATCTGAGCCAGACTCAAGAGGGGTTATCCGCCTGGACCACCCAAACTCACACAATTGGCACGTCCACAAAATTGCCGTCTCCCAACGTTCCACTGCCCGCACAGCCGGAGGCAGACTAGCACATGCGCAACCTGTTGCAAACTATCTGGCGAATCATCACGGCGCCATTTCGTCTGATCTCTTGGATTGTAAAAAGCATTATCCGATGGGTTGGCAATACCCTGGGAGGCATCCGCGTTCTGTTTTCTGAGGAGCCTGAAGACGCCACTTTCCCGGAATCTCTAGCGAAAGCAATCGCAAATCCAATGAGCATCCTCGAACATATCGACGCCCTTCGGAAGAACCTTTTTCGCGCCCTGCTATTTCTGATACTGAGCACTGCGCTCGCTTTTATTTTCACCCGCGAATTGCTGGATTGGCTGGCCCAACCCATCGGGGGAATCGAAACTCTCCAGGCCATCGAGGTCACAGAGCCGCTTGGGGTAGTCATGCGAGTGGCTCTGCTGGCCGGTTTCTCCGTGTCGCTGCCGTACATAACTTTCGAACTATGGCTGTTCGCGGCTCCCGGTTTGAAACGTCGATCCCGGATTTCAGGTTTGCTCACCATCCCGGTAGCGTTTCTCTTCTTTGTGGCAGGTATGGCGTTTGCCTATTATATAATGATGCCAACAGCCCTGCCTTTCTTGATTAGTTTTATGGACATCCCCACTGCCATACGGCCATCATCGTATGTGCGCTTCGTCACCGGGCTGATGTTCTGGATTGGGGCGGCCTTCGAATTTCCGCTGGTCATCTTCACCCTGGCAGGCATGGGACTGGTCAGAGCACAGACTCTAGCTGCTCAATGGAGGATTGCCATAGTGATCATCGCAATTGCCGCGGCCGCCATCACCCCCACGATAGACCCGGTCAATATGGGGCTGGTCATGGGGCCAATGATTGTGCTATACTTTTTGAGTATCGGGCTGGCTTACATCGCCCAGGGCAGAAGAGGCAGGAGTTAGAGGTTAGAAGTTAGAAGTTAGAAGTTAGAAGTTAGAAGTCAGGGCTTCTTGATCCCTAGTCCCTGGTTCCTAACCCCCTAACCCCCTAACCCCTGATCTCCACCATACTAACCGTCAAAACGGCGGCAAAATTAGTCTTCGAAGGAGGCTACGCACTATGAGACCCGTCTATGCTATATCGGGAGGAGTTTCTAAATTTGCTAAAACTCGTCCCGACAAAAATTACCAGGCGCTTGTCAAAGAAGCCTACGATTACGCCATCGCCGACATCGGGCTGGATTTCCCCACATTCACCCGTGCTGTGGATGGCTCCGTGGCTTCATATTTCTCTGACCACTTCAGCCGCCAATTGATGGCTGCGATTATGGCTCAAGATTATCTCGGCCTGTGCCCCAAACCCAGCCACCGTGTCGAGGGCGGCGGTGCTACCGGAGGCATCTGCTTTCAGGAAGCCTGGAAATCCATCGCCAGCGGTCACATGGATGTCTGCGCGGCTTACGGCTTCGAGACCATGAGCCACGTGGAAACCTGGAAAGGCAATGAATTCATCGCTTTGGCCTCTGACGTATCGTTCGATTACCCCGTTGGAGGTTTTTATTCCGGGTACTACGCCATGATGGTCACCCGCCACATGAAAGAATTCGGTACCACTGTGGAGCAGATGGCGCATGTCAGCGTCAAGAATCATATCAATGCCTACCACAACCCCTACGCCCAAAAGCGCAACCGTTACACCATCGAAGATGTGCGCAACTCGCCAATGGTGGCCTGGCCCCTCACCCGGCTCGATATCTGCGTGATGTCCGACGGGGCTGCGGCGAGTATCCTGGTATCCGAGGATGGACTCGATAAATTGGAGGCTGCCGGAGCCAAGATTCCCCGCCCGCTGGTGAAAGTGACCGGCATCGGGCGCGGCACCGACGCTATGCGGATGGCCGACCGCCCCCATGTCGGTTACGACGATTTCATCGAGAATTACGCCACCCAACAAGAAAAAGACTCCGCCGAAACCCTGGCCCACTACAAAAAACTCTGGGATCACGGAACCCGCTATCCTGGCGTACACTCTTTCCGGGCCGGGCGCACAGCTGGCAATATGGCTTACAAGCATGCCGGAATCTATGACCCTCTGGAAGAGTTGGATTTCGTCGAGTTGCACGATGCTTACACGTCCAGCGAGATACAGACTTACGAAGATTTGGGTCTGTGCCGCTATGGAGAGGGCGGCCCCTTCGCGGCCTCCGGCAAGGCGCACCTGCCCAACGTTGACTATGGCATGGACTTGCCCGCCGAATCGATCTGCGCGGTCAACCCCTCCGGTGGGCTGATTGCCTGCGGGCATCCCGTCGGCGCGACCGGGCTGATGCAGGCGGTCTTCGCCATCTGGCAACTGCAAGGCAGCATCGGCAAGCATTTCAACGAGGACACGCTGCAAGTCAAGGATGCCAAACGCGGCGCTATTCACAGCCACGCTGGAACCGGCACTTATGTGACGGTGAGTGTTTTGGAGAGGGAGTAAATTGGTAGGTTGGTAGATTGGTAGGTTGGTAGATCGGTAGATTGGTAAAGCGGTAGATTGGTAATCGAGGCTTCAGTCCCTAATTTACCAATTCCCAATTTACCAATTCCCAATCTACCAATCCCCAATACACAAATCTACCTTTCCTAAGGAGATACAAATGTCTAAATTACCATCTAAACGCCCCGAGACTCTCGGTGGTTATATCGTCCACAATATTCCATTTCCTGTCGAGACTGATCCGGAATCGCTGGCCTGGCTGAAAAAAATGGCCCCTATTCAGATCGAGCAGCCATACCAGATCACTTATCTGCACTCGTATGCTCAGGACAGTCCCTGGTTTGCCGGGTTGACCAATAAACGCTTGCTCGCCAACCGCGATACAGAGACAGGCTACACTTACCCCACTCCCCGCGGCAATGATATGTACACCGGTGCCGAAACCGAGTGGATCGATATCACCGACCGCAAGGCTAGTATCCACGCCTTCACGGTCTGCCATTTCGGTTCGGAGGAGTTCCTGCCCGAAACCCCCTACGTGCTGATACAAGTAGAATTCGAGGGTGCCAATACCCTGCTGCTTGCCCGGTTGATGGGCGTTGATCCCATGGATGCAACGCTAGACTGGATCGGCATGGAGATCAAACCCAATTTCCTGCGCAACAGCAAGCTCAAACCCACGGATGTGTATTTCGTACCGGCGTAGAATCGTTTGCACGTTTTGGGTTGACTAAAAACCCCCCGCGGGGTGCTTTAATTGCCAGTGTTCAGTTTTCAGTGTTCAGTTTTCAGTGTTCAGTTTTCAGTGTTCAGTTTTCAGTGTTCAGTGTTCAGTGTTCAGTCAATGTTATTAAGTTTATTGACTGACAATACTTTCTTGCTTCCTGATTAGGAGCGGAAATTGGACACGGATTTACCCTTCGGGCACGATGTCGCGGATTTTTTCTGTGTAATTTACCAGATAGAGACTCGTTTTTTTAAAATGCGTTTTAATCCGTGTGAATCCGCAGCATCTGCGTGACACCTGCACTCACCTGCACTCACCTGCACTCACCTGCAATTGCCGCAGGTGCAAGTGCGCAGTGCCTGCATAGGTATGCCGCAGGTACAAGTGTCCGCGTTCCATTTTACGAACCGTCAATCCAAATGTACGGTAGAGAGAAAAAAAATAAAATCCGCGGTGATCCGCTGTATCCGTGTAATCCGCGTTTTATTTCAAAGGGGGCTGAACTTACGAGGATTCAGTACTCGATCTGGCTGATGGGATTCAGTTTTTTGAAATTGTGGCGGGCAATTATTTGGCGGACTGTGCCAGTCGCGCCGCGGATGACCAGACTATCGGTGCGAGCACCGTGGCTGTAATACTGGATACCATCCATCAATGCGCCATCGGTGATTCCTGTGGCGGCGAAGAATACATCTTCCGAGGAGACCAAATCATCCATAGTGATTATTTTTTCGAAATTGTAGCCCATCTCCCGGCCGCGGGTTAGTTCGTCCTCGCTGCGGGCGTATAATTTCCCCTGAATCTCGCCTCCCATCCCTCGTAGGGCACAGGCAGCCAGGACGCCTTCGGGGGTGCCGCCAACCCCCATCAACACGTCCACCCCCGCATCGGGCCAGCAGGTCATCATGGCGCCGGCCACGTCTCCATCCGGGATCAGGCGGATTCTGGCGCCACAGGCACGGATGTCGTCGATCATTTCTGCATGGCGGGGACGGTCTAGAACCACAACGGTCAGGTCGTTCACGTGCATATCTTTGACCCGCGCGACCCTTTGCAAATTCACGCTTACCGGGGCATCGATATCGATCATCCCAACGGCTTCCTGGCCAACGGCGATCTTGTGCATGTACATGAACGGGCCGGGATCGTACATCGTCCCGCGCGGGGCAATTGCGACGGTGGCAATGGAATTGACAAAGCCATTGGCCAGAGGCCGGGTACCGTCGATGGGGTCAACAGCAATGTCTACAGATGGGGGATTGCCCGTGCCCATTTGTTCACCGTTGTAAAGCATGGGGGCTTCGTCTTTTTCGCCTTCGCCAATTACGACGATGGCATCCATCTCGATAGAATTCAATACAAGGCGCATGGCATCCACGGCGGCTTTATCTGCTGCTTCTTTTTGCCCACGGCCCATGAACCGCCCAGCGGCCAGGGCAGCAGCCTCGGTCACGCGTACTAACTCCAGGGCTAAGTTACGACTCGGTTTATCGCTCATTAGATATGTGCTCCTTGGTGGTTTGGCAGGTTGATAGATTGGTAAATTGGTAGGTTGGTAGATTGGTCAGTTGGTAAGTTGGTAGGTTGGTAGGTTGGTAGGTTGGTAGATTTGTGAATTGGCGAATTGGCGAGTTGATTACCAACTTACCAATTTACCAATTTACCATTCCCTAATTTTAGAGAAAAAACCAGGTGATGACATAGTACCCAATTACACCTCCCCACAACCAGGAATCGATGCGGTCGAATGCGCCACCATGCCCCGGGATCAGATTGCTAGAATCCTTGATGCCTACCTGCCGTTTGATCATGCTCTCGCCCAGATCGCCCAGGGGGGTGAGCACTGACAAGACAAGGCCTAGCACTGCTCCTTGCCAGGGGGTCATCACTCCAGGAGCTAGACGATTCCAGGCGTAAGCCAGCAATGCCCCGCCCAACGCCCCGGTGACAATGCCGCCGATATAGCCTTCCCAAGTTTTCTTCGGGCTAAGGCGTGGGCTTAGTTGGTGGCGTCCAAACCGGCGACCGATGAAATAGGCTCCGGAATCGGCCAGCCAGACGGCAGGGAGGGCGAGTAGTATCCACCATAGCCCGTCAGGCAAATCGCGCAGTGAGATCAGATATGCGCCCAACCAGCCGATGTACAGTGCACCGGACATAGTGATTGCAAAGTCTGTACCGGCTTGTTCATGCCCGCGTTCGTAAGCAATCAGATGGTACGACATGCTGATCAGGATCAACAAGCCGATGATCCAGTGGGCGCTCTCGAAACCATTTGCAGCCCGCCCCAGTGTGATTGCCAGAGTGCCGCTAACAAGTAAAACGCCGGCGGGTCGAAACCCGGCGGCGCGAAAGAGTTTTGCGTATTCCCAGGCAGCCAGCCCTAATATCAAGGCTATCAATGCAACATAAGCCGGGCCGCCAAAATAGATGAGCGTTAAACCAATTGGCAATAGAACAATGACTACCAGTACGCGTTGAAGCAACATAGTGTATGCCTTCTACTTCTTTGTTTTTGTCTCGACGTGTCCGTAGCGGCGGTCACGCTGGACGAATTCTTCGATCGCGGTGCGCAATTCTTCTTTTCCAAAATCCGGCCAGTAGGTGGGGGTAAAGTACCACTCCGCATAGGCTCCTTGCCAGATCAGGAAATTGCTGCCCCTTAACTCGCCCGAGGTGCGAATGATCAAATCCGGGTCTGGAACGCCAGCCGTAAACAGGTATTGGCTGACCAATTCGTCGGTGACATCTTCGGGTTCGACACCTGCCTCGATAATATGGCGAATTGCCCATACAATTTCATCCCGCCCGCCATAGTTGAAGGCCACATTGAGCACCAATTGGGTGTTATCTTTTGTCAACTCGATAGCATCGAGCACTTTTTGCTTCAGCGATGGTTTGAGTTGATCTAAACGACCAATATGGCGCAATTGCACACCCTCTTTGTGGAGTTCTTTCAGTTCACGGTCGATCACATCTTCGAGGATGCGCATCAAGCCCCGCACTTCTTCGATTGGGCGGCCCCAGTTTTCCGTTGAAAAAGCGTACAGTGTCAAGTACTGTACTCCAAATTCGACACAGGCCTCGATCACGCGGCGCAGATTTTCTGTACCCGCTCGATGACCGGCCAGACGCGGCAGCCTGCGCTCCAACGCCCAGCGTCCATTGCCATCCATGATGATGGCAATATGAGTGGGCTGCTCTTTTGGCAATGCGTCTTTATTATTTGATTTCATTATTTCGCCTGACACCTGTTATGAGTCCACTGAAAAAAGGTTATTTCACCGCAGTACCCTTCGGGTATGCTTCGCGAAGCACGCGGAGATCGCTGAGATTATTGAAAATCAGTTTAAGATTTCGGAAATTTGCTTAGATTCTGGAATGAATTCCTAAACTTGGTTTCAGGTTTTTCTCTGCGTTCTTCGCGAAGCATACCCGAAGGGGTACTGCGTTCTCCGCGGTAATAGAGTATTTTCAGTGCAGTCCTATTATACTTCCATGACCTCTTTTTCTTTACGCTCGCTGACAGTGTTTGTAGCGTTTACGAATTCATCGGTGATTTTCTGCATCTCGTCCTCGCCTCGTTTCAGATCATCCTCGGAGATCAGCTTCTCGTTTTCGAACTCGCGCAAGTCTTTTATGGTATCTCGGCGCACATTGCGGATGGCAACTCGAGCTTCCTCCACCCGGTGTTTGACGATCCTCACCAAATCCCGGCGACGTTCTTCAGTCAGCGGAGGCAAATTCAAACGGATGGCTTTTCCATCACTGTTAGGCGTCACCCCCAAGTTGGACGATAAAATAGCCCGTTCGATGTCACGCAATGTAGAGGGGTCATAAGGACGGATGAGCAGCGTGCGAGGTTCAGGAACGCCCACACTGGCCAATTGTTGAAGGGGAGTAGGGGAACCGTAATATTCCACCTGCATCTTTTCGACCAACGCCGGATTGGCGCGTCCGGTGCGGATACCTGCCAAGTCTTCTTCCAGAGACTGAATAGCGCCTTTCATTCGAGATCTGGCTTCTGTGTATATATCGTTAAGCATTAATGCCTCCTAAATTATACCGGGTCTCTGGGATTTCGCGTGGAAGGAGACGTCTCACCGTGCGAAATCCCAAAGAGCCAAAATACCGAAACAATACTTCCCCAAAGGCCGCATTATCTCCATATTGCAGGGGAACTGGGCAGCGGATTGCCTGCAGCGTAACGGATTAGCGGATAAGGGCCAGCGGACTGTTGCGGTGAGCAGATGGCCGTGGTTTGCGGAGACAAATCCGCTAATCCGTTACAGTCCACTGCCGACTTCGGAAGTCTCCCCCACTTTTCGAGAAGATGCGGACAACCCTTATAGGATAACCGAAAATGCTAATACAGAAAAGGGGAGAAACGCGATCGCTTCTCCCCGGTTGGTTTTTAGTTGGGAATGCCCCCCGGCCCCCAATCCTGGGGGAGAACAGTGGCATTGTGTGAAAGCTGCCATGATGAACCCCCGGTCTCCAATGCCAGGGGGGAATGAAATTGTAGATGGTGAATGATAAATTGTAAATGAAGTGCATACAGCGTAGCCAGCATTTACCATTAATAATTCACCATTTACCATTTACAATTCGGTTTTTTTGGTGAGTACGCATCCTTGGGGATGCAATGCACCACTAACATTTTGAGCAAATACGGAATGTCCCCCGGCCCGATGGCTGAATCGTCACTGTGCTAGCCAGATATCAATGTACCTACAGGCTCGCCATATAAAGCTCCTCGCAATGCGCCAGTCTCCCATAAATTCAACACCAAAATTGGCATGTGATTATCCATACACAGTGATATTGCCGTGCTGTCCATCACTGCCAGGCGCCGGTTCAGGGTTTCGATATATGTCAAATGATCGAAACGGATAGCATCGGGATTGACCATAGGATCGGAGTCGTAGACGCCATCGACTTTGGTGGCCTTGATTACCACGTCCGCACCGATTTCTGTGGCCCGAAGAGCTGCTGCCGTGTCGGTGGAAAAATAAGGGTTGCCTGTACCACCCCCGAAGATTACCACACGTCCCTTTTCCAGGTGGCGAATAGCCCGGCGGCGGATATACGGCTCGGCCACTGCGCGCATCTCTATCGCCGATTGCACTCGTGTCACAATCCCTGCTCGTTCCAGAGCATCCATCAAGGCCATGGCATTCATCACCGTTGCCAACATGCCCATATAGTCTGCTGTGGCGCGATCCATACCCCGTTCCAGCCCCCGGCTGCCCCTCCATAGATTGCCGGCCCCAATCACAATGGAGAGTTGGATATCCAATTCAGCAATTTCACCGATGTGTTTAGCCACATCTTCAACCCGGAGAGGGTCGATCCCAAAGCCATCAAGTTCAGCGAGTGACTCGCCGCCCAACTTTAGCAAGATACGCTTGTATTTTAGTTCCTTTTCCATAATTATCCCTTCAGCATCCTCTCCATATCGATGGGTAAAAACGCAGTTGAGTAAAAGTCGGCAGGTTGCTTGTACCTCGTGACACTTGCACTGGAACGCATACCATCCTGGCACAGGACATCGTCCCCTGTGGGGAATGACAGTTTATTGGATCACGCGTCATGCTTCACTCGTCACGTTTCACGCCTCACTTTCGAAGATGATAATAAAAAGGCCAACCATCTGGTTGGCCTTACTTGTCTTACGCAACGCTTTTTTCACCAACTTCCCAGCGGACGAATCGCCGGATGATGATATTTTCGCCAATTGCAGCTATGGTTCCATGCAGGAGCTTCTCGATACTCAGGTCATCATCTCGGATATAGGTCTGCCGCATCAGGACGGTGTCGTCTTTGAATTTATTCACCCGTCCCTCAACAATACGATCCAAAATCTGTTCAGGCTTGCCCTCTTTGATAGCGCGGTTGCGGGCTATTTCTTTTTCGCGGCCCAATACTTCTTGCGGAACATCGTCTTCTTTCACCCACTGGGGGGATGCAGCCGCAATTTGTAAGGCAATTTCGTGAGTAAATTTGCGGAACGCTTCAGAGCGAGCAACAAAGTCAGTCTCGCAGTTGACTTCTACCATGACACCTACGCGTCCGTTGCCGTGGTCGTACAATTCCAACATGCCCTCTGATGCCTCGCGGGTAGCGCGCTTGGCAGCCGTGGACAGGCCTTTCTCACGTAGATATTTCACCGCCTTGTCGAAATCTCCGTTGGCTTGCTCCAGAGCCTTACGGCAATCCAGAAAACCTACCCCGGTTGCCTGGCGAAGTTCTTTGATTTGTGTTGCTGTGATGGTCATTTCTAGGCCTCGTTCTCTTCGATTTGCTCTTCTTCGTCTTCAGCGGAAGCTCCTTCAGCCTCGCTGTCGATTTCAGGAACAGTCTCCTCAACGGGAGTTTCTTCGGTTTCGCTGGCGGTTTCGGGAGCAGTTTCTTCAGCGGGAACTTCTTCGGCGCGCTGGGCATCCAACTTGGCGAGGGTGGCCTCACCCAAGAGATCCTCATCGCTCAATTCAGAATCAATATCAAAGGCCATCTCGGCAGCCGCAGGGAATTCATCTTCTTCATCATCCTTGCGCATTGCGTGCCCTTCCAATACGGCATCAGCAATCTTGCTAACGATCAATTTGATAGCTCGGATAGCATCATCGTTGGATGGGATAACATAGTCGATATTACGGGGGTCGCAGTTGGTATCTACCATAGCAACCACAGGGATATCGAGCAGGTTGGCCTCGTGAACTGATGTTTCTTCCCGGCGCACATCAACGACGAAGAGCAGGTCGGGCACGCCAAGCATCTTACGGATACCCCCCAGCAGCATCTCCAATCGCTCGATCCTGCGCTCCAGCTCCAGCGCTTCTCGCTTGGTGATGAGTGCAAAATCGCCGCGGTCGCGCATATGCTCCAACTTATCCAATTCGTTGATGCGCTGGTTGATGGTGTTCCAATTTGTGAGCGTTCCGCCCAGCCAGCGGGCGGTGACCCAGGGCATACCACAGCGCGTGGCTTCCATTTGAATGGTTTCCTGCGCCTGGCGTTTGGTGCCCACAAAGAGGACCGTGCCGCCTTCGGCCGCGATGTCGCGCACCAGTGCGTAAGCATCTCCTAACGCTTTGACCGTCTGTTGCAAGTCGATTATGTGGATGCGGTTGCGTTCAGTGAAGATATAGGGCTTCATATGTGGGTGCCACTTATGAGTCCGATGACCAAAGTGTACACCGCTTTCCAATAGTTGTTTCATGGAAACAATACGCATTATTATTCTCCTTTGCGTTATTCCTCCGTCTCCTTCGACCCCGTCCGGAACCGCTGGTGAATTTCCCCGCTGGCGGCACGCCCCGACAGGTCAGAAGACGTGTGAGATATGTCTTCCCAAAAATGGGGAGACATGATACCTCCCGCCTTGTGACGGGAACGTGCGGAGTATATCACAGCAAATATGTCCCGTCTAGCAGCTTGTCGGAGAAGTCAGACGGTCTATTATAGGACACAGATTCACACAGATAAACACGGATTTTAAAGCCGAAATTACTAAAAAATCTGTGTCATCGTGCCCGTAGGGTAAAATCCTGTAAATCTGTGTCCTATTATTCTTTCTCCGACAGCCTGCTAGCGAGGGTGACTCGTGGGGGGTGGGGTAGGAGGCAGGAGGCAGGAGGCAGGAGGCAGGAGGCAGGAAATATGTTATCACGCTTCACTCTTCACGTTTCACTCTTCATGCTCCACCCTCCACCCTCCACCCTCCACCCTCCACGCTCCACACCCCACACACCCCCGATCAATATATCGGCAGACTGGGATCGACCTCCCGTGCCCAGGCGTTGAGCCCGCCCTTCAGATGCTTTACTTTGCGGAACCCGGCACTGGCCAGTACATCAAGGGCGCGGGCCGAGCGTGTGCCTATCCTGCATAGTAAAACGATTTCTTCCGCGCGGCCCAACTCGGGGATTCGGGAGGCCAAGTGCCCCAGGGGAATCAAGTCGGCACCCCCCAGGCGGGAGATTTCCAGCTCGTGGGGTTCGCGCACATCAATCAAGCGCACATCATCCCCACGGGAGAGGCAATCAGCCAGCTCGGTTGGCGTGATGTCCCACTCTCCACTGGCGGAGCCTGCCTCGCGGTCGTGGGCAGGCAGACCGCAGAAGGCTTCGTAGTCGATCAGCCCGGTGATTTCGGGATTCTCGCCGCAGACTTTGCATTTTGGATTCTTGCGCAGCTTGACGAAATCGAACGACATATCCAGCGCGCTGTAGAGCAGCAGCCTGCCGACCAACGATGCGCCGATGCCCAAAATCAATTTCAACGCTTCGGTGGCTTGAATGGTGCCGATTGTCCCCGGCAGAACACCCAGCACCCCGCTGTCGGCGCAAGATGGGGTTACACCCGGCGGGGGTGGTTCGGGAAACAGGCAGCGGTAGCAGGGGCCTTCTGCCGCGTAGAACACGCTGGCCTGCCCATCGAAGCGGTAAACCGACCCGTAGACATTGGGCTTTCCGGTCAATACGCACAGGTCGTTGGTCAGGTAGCGGGTGGGGAAATTGTCGGAGCAATCGATGATGATGCTGTATGACTCGGCGATGCGGAATGCGTTTTCCGAGGTGAATGGCTGGTTGTAGATTTCGACTTCGATATCGGGGTTGATATCCAACATGCGGCTGCGGGCGGATTCTACCTTGAGGCTGCCCAGTGACGCTGTGCCGTGGATAACCTGCCGTTGCAGGTTGGAGTGGTCCACCGAGTCATGGTCCACAAGCCCGATATGTCCAACTCCGGCGGCAGCCAGATACAACGCCACCGGAGACCCCAATCCGCCAGCGCCGATGATCAACACCGAGGCGGCCTTCAGCTTGCGCTGGCCTTCCATCCCCACATCGGGGATCAGCAAATGGCGGGAGTAACGTGAGATTTCTTCGTGAGTTAGTTTTGGCAGCATGGGAATTTGGCGCGTACCCTCCAGGCGGAGCTAAGTCCGTTTGATGCGGGTTAGGTTGCCACTTGATATGGAGTTATCAATACTTCTGCTGAAATTCCAAGCTCTGAATTTAGATTTCGAATCATATTCAGCGTCAGAGTCCGTTTCCGGTTTAAAACTTCTGAAACTCGTGCTCGACTGCCGATATATGGCTCCAAATCTTTGCGCGATAACCCACGGCTATCCATATAATAATTGAGAGCTTCAACTGGGTCTGGATCAGAGATACTGTAATGTTTTCCTTCATAGGCTTCTACCAAAGTCGTCAATACTTCCAGACAGTCACCTTCCGGCGTTCCTCGTGAAGCATCAAACAGCCGCTCGATTTCTGATAATGCAGCTTGATAATTTTCTTCTGTTCTGATTGGTCTAATATCCATTTTTCTTCTCTCAAATTGTTGTGACATCTATCTTGTCATACTCTGGGTGTGTACCCACGAAACGGATATAAACGATACCGAATTCGTATTGAATGACGAGGACTAATCGGTAGCGATTGCCCTTGATATTGAAAACGACGCGATTATTAGCGACGATACTGACATTGCGATAAATATTTTTGATATCTAAGGGCGATTTCCACTCCGCACGTTTTA
Source organism: Chloroflexota bacterium (assembly GCA_043818215.1). Taxonomy (GTDB): domain Bacteria; phylum Chloroflexota; class Anaerolineae; order Anaerolineales; family UBA11858; genus JBDRGC01. The sequence continues at coordinate 17,748 of JBDRGC010000166.1, forward strand.
CATCTACATACCAGGCTTGTAAAACTTGCCTTGCGTCAGGATGTTTTTCCCAAAACTCTCTCAGGGTCTTTCGGGAGATGATGCGCATATGAACATTATACTGTGCTCCCCTAATGGGAGCAAGGGTCAATTTAACCCAGTTTTTTTGCCGTCATCGGTAACCTGACGACTGCATGACCAGTCTGCGTTTCTGCTCCTGATGCTGCTTTGATTATAACCAATCTTAGCAAAATGCGCCGCGTACCACCCTGCCAAGCCTGATGGCCTGGTCTGGAGCAGGGCGTGACGCACTTTCAAAGTGCGTCGTTACCATTTTTTCGATGACGTTAGTGTGAGTTTCTTTATACTCGGCAGCCAGCCTTTCGACAAGCATTGAGATACCATTTAGCGCCACAGGGCATCATCACTCAAATACTTGTATCCGGCATCCGGGAAGACAGTGACAACTACACCTTCATCGAGTTTGGCAGCCACTTGCAGAGCCGCGACAGCCGCGGCTCCCGAAGAAATACCCACAAAGTAGCCCTCTTCGCGGGCCAGCCGCCCGACCATTTCATAGGCTGTTTCGGTTGCGATTTCCAGGGTACGGTCGGGAGTGGAAGGATCGAAAATCCCCGGTTTGATAGCAGTGGGCATGTGTTTTAGCCCATCCAAACCGTGGGAAGGGGAATCCGGCTGGGCAGCAACGATCTGTATTTCGGGGTTGAATTCTCGCAAATAACGAGAGACACCCGTGAGGGTACCAGAGGTTCCCAGCCCGGCAACGAAGTGGGTGACTCGACCCTGGGTCTGCTTCACGATTTCGGGGCCGGTGGTCTGGTAATGGGCCTGCCAGTTGGCCGGGTTGTCGAATTGATTAGCGTAGTAGTAAAGGTAAGGGTGCGCTGTGACCATTTGACGGGCAACGCGAATGGCGCCATCAGAACCTTCCGTGGAATCGGTGAGCACCAATTCAGCTCCCAGGGCACGCAAGATACTGATGCGCTCTGGGCTGACATTGCTGGGCAGCGTTAGTGTCACAGGTATATCCAGGGCGGCGCCGAAGGTAGCATAGGCAATACCCATATTACCGGAGGTAGAATCCAGCAGGCGCATGCCCGGAAGCAGATGGCCCTCGAATATCGCTGTGCGGATGATATTGAAGGCTGGCCGGTCCTTGACCGAGCCGCCGGGGTTGAACCATTCGGCCTTGGCATACACTTCGACATTGGGTGACAGGTCTTTAATGACCCGGCAGAGGGGCAGCAGGGGAGTATTTCCCACGGCTCGCAGCAAGGCCATGCCTCCGAGGTTGGAAGTGGACAAGCCGGCAACTTGTAAGTTGGTAAATTGGTGAGTGGTTGTGATTTGTGTCATCATTATTTTCTTCTGAGATTGTTGATTGATGATTAGAGATTGCCCTACAAAGCTTGCTGGTCTCCAATCACTAATCTCCAAAATGCATAACGACCAACAGACGCCAAAAAAGGGCGGCGGACTCAACACGCTATGCGATACAGTGTTCGCTTTCGCGGGGGTCGCTACCACCCTTCGTCAATCTGTTGGTCGTGAAGTGTTTGGTTTACTTTGACGAGACGGGTGGTTTACGCTCCCCGCCCCATACAGATGCAAGTAAATGGCATTGAAGACCTCTAAAGAATTTTTATGATAAAACTGATATAAATTTTACTAAAGTTATCAGCTTTGTCAAGACCAATTTTAGTGGAAAACGATTCTCATTCTACCCCACACACCCCTGCGCCAATTCTTCTTCAGTCGCGGCGCGCAACCCTAAGATCATAATCTCGAAATCCAGTTCTTTACCTGCCAGAGGATGGTTGAAATCCATTTTCACCCTTGACTTGCCAACCGAGAGAATCCGGCCATACACAATGTCCCCGTCTTTCTCTTTCATTTCGAGTTCCAGACCCGGTTGCGGCGATATTTCTTCCGGGAATTCACTCATGGGAATGGCAACGATCTGATCGGGATCGAACTCGCCATAAGCGGCTTGGTTCGCCACGGTGACACCTTTACTCTCGCCTACTGCCATACCGTGAAGTTCCTGTTCCAGGCCTGGGATGATATTACCGTGTTCCTGGATGAACTCCAAAGGATTATCCTATTCCGTTGAGTCGATCACTTCGCCATCCACCATCAAGGTATATTCCATCGAGGGCACCAGACCATCGGCGACCAGTTTTGGTTCTTCTCTAGCGCTCATTTTTCATCACCTGCATCAATTGCCTGCAAAATTTTTATCTCATACGGGAGGCAGTATATCATGCCCACAACAGTAGGATTTGTTACAATATAGAGGACTCCACCGAAAAAAGCCTAAAGAGTGAATGGGATGCACCCCGTACCTCTTCTCCAGCAATAGACTTGTTTCTGAATAAGCTAAGGAACGAGAATTAATTAACTTGCGCGTTTGTATCCTAATGCGAGCGCCGGTTGAGTAGCGCAGGCACACGTTTTTCGTGCCGGAGCGTATACCTATGCAGGCACTGCGCACCTGCACTTGACGCAGGTACAAGTGTCGAAACCCAGCGGATTACGGCAACTTCCCTTTTTCAAGCCCAGCTTGGTTTCGACACCGTACCTGCGTTCGGTGCAGGTGTACGGCTCTCCGTACCTCCGAGCCTACTCAACCGGCGCTTCACCCAAATTTGCAGATGGGGAAGATATTTAATTTTCATTCCTCAGGATGAAATTTGAACCACTTTTTTACCGAGTGCGTAACATGAGCAAATCAATGAGAAATAGCTCAAGTTAATGTGCCATTGTCAAATTAACCATGTGTTGATATATTATCAAAGTGCTGGTGCTACACCGGAAATCCGGCCAACTAGAGTTTGGGGCAAGCTTCGTTCGAAGAAATAAAAGAAGTGCTAGATGGACGAGAAGAAGTTGAACTTGCAATTGATCTGAATCCTGAAGTTGTTGAAAAACTTCAAAATCAAATCGCAACAGCGCAACATTCTTAGATGTGTCTAGAGAAATCAGTACACCTGACCCTGAATGAAGACGACAGTACTTCCGCACGGGTAAGCGGCGCGATTTGCTAAATTTGGTTATAATTTCAGCAGCGATCGGAGCAAAAGCGCACGGCGGCTTATTATCTCGATGGGCAGCGGACTCATTCTCCGACATCATTCCGAAATGGGCGCGGACGAACGCCGACACTTGCACCTGTGCCCAAGTGCATCTCCGCGGTGATTGCCTTCGCGTTTAGCCTCATCACAGATATATCTCATAGATAACCCGGCGGTGCTGTCGGACACTCAAGCCCGCATTGCATTGGCCCTTATCGCTGCGGTTATCGGCGTGGTGTGGGCTGTCCGCCGAAGATTCACCTGAATTTCGTTCTGTTCGAATGGAGATAAGCTATGACCCAAACACCTGAACCCTGGAAAAAATGGACTCCCCCCTACGACCCGCGCCGGGGAGATGGCGCCACCGTCTATGAAGACGAACACGGCCGCCTGATCGAAACCGCCGACTGCGCCCTCCGCTGCCCCGGCTGCGGCATTTGCTGTGCTGGTTACCGAGACGTGGTCACTGATGAGTATCAGGGCGTGGAGGAATTCGAACTGAATCTGCGCGCCATCACTGCCCGGGGCGGGTTAGTACGCGTTGATGAAGGGCAGTACTACCGGGGCGCCCACTGCGGCCCCGACTGTCCAGGCTACGACCGCTGCTGTCCCCCTTTCGGGCAGCGTGACCGCCCTGCCAACGTCGCGGACGCCCGGAAAGTCTTGCTAGAGCGGGACGACTCCATGCGCTGGGAGATGCAAGAGGCCTTGCTGATATTGGCCCACGATGGCAGCGATGAAGCCGTCGAGATTCTCGAAGCCTTTATGCCGCAAGCCCACGTCCGGCTGGTAGGTTTTGCCGAGTGCGCCCTGGACGAAGGGCGGTTCTTCAACACAGTTCCCCATAATGAATTCGAGGAGCGACAAATGATGAAGGGCGAAGTCTTGCAGCACTACGAAGACCTGGTCATCGAAGCCCAGACCACAATCGAAGAAGAAATCCAACCCCGCCTGGCCCGCCAACGTTACGAGTTGAGTGTTTTCCAAAGGCTGCACGATAAAACCGAGAACGAACAAGCGCGGGACGATTGGCGAATCCAGATTGACGTTCAAGAGATGGTGATCGGCCATGAGGAAGGACATCTGGACGAGTGGCAGGCCGACATCGCTCGCTACGAGGCCATCATCGCCGAGATCGAAGCCGACCTGCAACAGGAGACCACAGCATCCGAAGATGCTCAACAATGAATGCTGAGTAGTTTGGATTTCTGGGACTTTGTGTGGAAGTAGCCTATGTGAAAAAATAGCCGACGATATAGCCGGATTGCTGGAAACACTACAGCGAATGGCGAATGGAACGAATTTTTTTAAAGACCTACACAATGAACATCCATCCAATTCGTTATATTCTAAATTCGCTGTAGTATTCCCCTGGAATGTCATGAGCGTGTCGAAGGGATTGGGTGTCGGGGGGCGAGATGATACGAATTAAGTACAAAAAGCCTCTGGTATATTTACCAGAGGCTTTGTGTGCCGAAGGTGGGAGTCGAACCCACACTCCCGTGAAGGGAACTACGCCCTGAACGTAGCGCGTCTGCCTGTTCCGCCACTTCGGCTTGCACCTGGTATTTTACTCTGCTTTCATGTTTTGTCAACTATTTGACGTCCCCTTCAGCGATGAAGAATGGATGGGAGATGGAAAATGGAGTAGTGTCCCTGAACAAGCAAAATATGTTACTACTCAGCCAGCCCCCCTGCCCCCCAACTTTGGGAGGAACCCCCTACTCAGTCCAATTTTGGGGGGAACCCGTGTTGCTCCCCCCAGGGTTGGGGGGCAGGGGGGGCGCTTCGGGCGTTGTTAGCCAGATTCATTGTCTGCCTGGGTAGTCACCAAAACATAAAATCTTCTCCGCCTCCCGTTCAAAATGACGGGTAGTGAGTTTTCATTCCTTGATCACTCTTCATTAGGGAAGACAAGCACTTCTTTGCCGGCCAGCTTATCTTGAATGCGCTGCACGACAATATCGAGGTGTCCCGGCTTATTCACAAAATCTAAATCGTCCGAGGGTATGGTCAACACAGGACAAATATCGAAGGTATGCATCCAGTCCTCGTAGAAGGATTCCAGCAAAGAGAGGTACTCTTCCGTGATGCCGCTTTCCATTTCACGCGCTCGCTGCTGGATGCGGGCCATCAGCACGGAGACCGGGCATTTGAGATAGATCAGCAAGTCAGGTGACGGCAGCCCCGCGGTGACCAGATCGAAAACCCGGCGGTAGGCCAGGTAATCGCGCTCGGAGAGATTGCCCAGACGGTGCAGGGCACGGGCGAAGATATGGGCATCTTCATAAATGCTGCGGTCGGCGATGGCGGATTGGGGGTCAGCAGTCAGGTTCCAATGCTGCTGGGCGCGATGCCCCAGAAAGAAGACTTGCAAATGAAAAGACCAGGTTTTCATATCGGCGTAGAAATCAGGCAGATAGGGATTATCGGCCACGGATTCGAAGGCCGTTAGCCATCCCAGGCGCGCTCCCAGGCGCTCGGTGAGGGATGTTTTACCAGCGCCAATGTTTCCGGCGACGAGGACGAGACGGGTTGTCATGAGATTCTCCTAAAGATTGATGTACTTCAAAATATTTCTTGTATTCTACCTCACCAATCCTGTTACAATAAGTATAATGTACCTTCTCTTTTGAGATGACACATTATTAACCAATTATCCGCCCAATATCAAAAGGAGACAAATATGGCTACACCACAAGTCGTACTAGGAAGAGAAGCCACCACCACAGAAAATCTCTATGGGGTGCAGCGGGTTCTGCGCTCGTTGATCTGGTTTGGCATCTTCATCATCCTGGGAATACTCACCGTTGTAATATCCATCGCTGGAACGATGATACACGCAGGTCTGGGAATCGGTGTCCTGATGGTCGGCGGGATATTCTCATTGATAATTCCTGGAATGGTCAGCCGCACCCTTTATGTGATCCCGGAGTTCCAGCGGGTTGTTATTCTCAAGATGGGTAAATTCGCCGGAGTGCGCGGCCCCGGGCGTTTCTGGGTGATCCCGTATCCCCCATTCTACGAATCCGTTGCTATGACCCTCGACCTGCGCGTGCAAACCCGGGTGATCACCGCGGCCCAAACCTTGACCAAAGATAACGTCCCCGTGGGATGTGAGGCCGTGGTCTTCTGGCGAGTGGAGGACCCTGAAACCGCAGCTTTGGAGGTCGCCAATTACCGCGAAGCCGTCTTCCAGGCTGCCAACAGCGCCCTGAAGGATACTGTCGGTACCATGGAATTGACCGATCTTCTCGGCGAGCGTGAAATGATATCTACAAAACTCAAGCATATCATCGACACGGCCGCTGCCAACTTCGGTGTGGATGTCTCATCGGTGGAAATCACCGACATCCATGTGCCCGATGACCTGATCCAGGAGTTGAGCGTCATCGCCCAGTCCCGCCGGTCAGCGCAAGCCAAGATCGCCGAGGCCGATGCCGAGAAACAGATCTCGCTGAAGCTTCAGGAGGCCAGCGAAGTGCTCAGCGACCGGGCTATGGAAATGTACCGCCTAAATGTGTTGGAGCGCATCGGACGTGAAGAGGGCAGCCAGATTGTGATCTACGGTTTGAGCGCCAGCGACTCTAATTTCGAAAACACCATCGCAGCTACCTCGGCCGCAGCGCAGCTAGGTAAGAATTAACCCGCTTGGCGTTATTCGTAGGACGATTTTCCAAAATCGTACTACTGCGGCCTCAACGCAACTTGGGAAGAAGTAACGCGCCTGGCGTAATTCGTAGTACGATTTTGGAAAATCGTACTACAGGTCATACTATGAAGAAAATAAATGAAACACTGAGTTTAGGGTTGATAGTCATTTCATTGTCGATTGCCGCGACATTGTCGGCTTGCGCGGACACTCCCGCTGACCGCATGGAAACGTGGTCCTCACCGACGCCCATCGTGGCAACTGACACACCGGTTCCTCCCACGGAAACGAGAATCCCATCCACGCCGATGGTTGCGCAGAGTACCCCCACGCTGCCGCCCACGCTGGCACCCACGCTGAATACGGCAACCCTCCCCCCGCCCCAGTACGTTATATCCGCCACGCTGGATTACGGCTGGCGCGTGCTCACCATCGAGCAAGATATCGTCTATCCCAACACTTCATCCGAATTCATCCCCACCCTGATGCTCGTTGTGCAGCCCAATTGGTACCCGGATGTCTTTCATCTCACAGACTTGGCCTGGGGTGACGGTCAGCCTGTGCAGGATTACACCCTGGATGGCATCCGGCTGCAAATCCCCTTGGCCGAGGCGCTGACTCCCGGCAAAACGCTGCAACTCTCGCTAACCTACGAACTCACTCTGCCATTGTTATCTGCATTGGAAGGTTTTGGGCCGAATCCCTTTGGCTACACTTCCCGCCAGACCAACCTGACCGACTGGTATCCTTTTGTGCCGCCTTACATCGAGGGGCGGGGATGGCTGGTGCATAACCCGTGGTTCTATGGCGAGCACCTGGTCTACCCGTTGGCCGATTTCGAGGTGGAGATACGTATTACGGATGCCCCGGATGGAATCGTGATTGCCGCCAGCGCGTTGGACGAGGGGGATGGTGATGTACACGTCTACAGGATGGAAGGCTCCCGGAATTTTGTATGGTCGGCGAGTCCTGAGTATCGCGTTTTTCAGGAACAGGTTGGCGAGGTGAGTGTTTTGGGGTACGCCTTCCCTTACGATGTGATTCCCGGCGAGGCTGCTTTTACGGCTACAGTGGACGCTTTGGAACTTTACACCCAGCTTTTTGGCCCCTACCCTTTCGAAAGCCTGAGCATGGTTCAGGCTGACTTCGATCACGGCATGGAGTACCAGGGCCTGTATTTCTTGAGCAAGGCATTTTACAGCACCTACGAAGGCAGCGCGGCGAGCTATCTGGTCACTATCGCGGCCCACGAAACATCTCACCAGTGGTGGTTTGGGCTGGTGGGCAGCGATCAGGCTCTGGAACCCTGGCTGGATGAGGCCCTGGCCACTTACAGTGAAAGGTTGTTTCTCGAAAATCTTTACCCCGAGGCTCTGGATTGGTGGTGGAATTATCGCGTGTCGTGGTACGAACCCACCGGATGGGTGGATACCAGTATTTACGACGCCGGCGGTTACCTCCCCTACCGGAACGCGGTCTATTTGAACGGTGCCCTGTTTTTAGAAGATTTGCGAGCGTTGGTGGGCGATGAGGCTTTCTTTGCCTTCCTGCAAGATTACGCCTCCCGGAACCCTGACGGCCCGGTGACAGGCGACGATTTTTTTGCTATCCTGAGAGAACACAGCGACGCGGATTGGAGCGGGTTGGTGGCGGAATATTTTCGTGGGCAGTGACGAGTGATGCGTGAAACGGGACGAGTGACGCAGTCCCCGAAGGGTAGCGGAGTGGGAAACGTGGTGCAGGTGGGGCGTCCGGGAACACCTGATATAGAATACAATCCATCAGCCCCGACTTCACCGCTAAATTCACCATTCACTGTTACTGATCCTGCTAAATCCGCCCCGCTTGCAGTTCCCGAAAGCAAACTACAAATAAGCACCGTTCCTTTGGACTAGATTTTAGTATGTTAGCAATGAAATCCTTGCATACCATACCGGCACGGTGCAAAAAAACAAGAAAATCCTAACCACAAGGGCACTAAGGAACACAAAGGGATATCAGGTTTTTCCTTAGTGTTCCTTTGTGCCCTTGTGGTGAGATTATTTTAACCATGTCTCGCGTATTCCCTGCCCTCTCAGGTTGTCAGGGCAGCCATCAACGTATCGAGGGCTGTTTCTCCCTCTATTTGACCGGTTTTCATGGCCTCGTCCAAATCGAGAAGTTTGTGGTAGATATCTTCCAAAGCCTCGATAGAGAAGTTGCGCGTCTGGCCAATGAGCTTGCGAGCAACAAAGGGATAGGTTTTCAACTTGCGGGCGATTTCGGCCTCCCTAAAACCGGAGTCCAGTAGTTCCCGGGTCAGGAGCAGCAGCCGAAATTGGCGCACGATCATGCCGTACAATCTGAGGGGTTCGTCATTATCCAACAGGCGGTGCAGCATCCGCAAAGCCTGCTGCCCATCGCGGTTCCCAAGGGCATCCACCATCGCGAATACATCGCCCTCCCCGGCATAAGTGGTCAGGTTTTCGACATCATCTGGTTCCACCGGGCGGCTGTAGTTGGCGTACGCCAGCAGCTTTTCGACTTCTTGCGCTGCCCACCGGGGATCATTACTCACAAAATTAGCCAACAGGCCGGCGGCTTCGAAAGAGAACTCACCTCCCATATCTTTAGCCTGCCCCTGGATCCAGCGCGCCATCTGCGGGCCTTGGGGCAGCAGAAACTCGCGCATATACACCCGCCCGCCTTGTTTCGCAGCCCATTTTTGGAGCCAATGCTGCGTGCCTTGTTTCTTGTCCCTGGCATTGACCAGAGGGCGATGGATCACCAGGGCCAGGGCGGTCGTCGCCGGGATTTGCTCTAAAATGGATCTGAATTTCTTGCGGATAGGCTGGCTTTTCATCCCCCCCAATGGGTCAGTCAAGACCACTAGCCGTCGCTCAGTCAGAAAGGGCATGGTGTGCGTGGCTGAAATCATGGCCTGCGGCGAAAATATGCGTCCATCCAGGCGGGTGATGTTCATCTCTGCGCTAACCGGATCACCCAGTTTTTTCTCCATATTGGCGATAAATTGAGCCAGGGCGTATTCATCATCGCCGTGCAAAATATATACTACCGGTTTCTCTGCCATGATCAGCCTCGGGTTAGAATGCGGTGCGCTTTCATCCGCCCCCGCTGAGTTGGAATGATCTCGACCACTTCCAGGCCTTCGGGGACGCCCGAGGTGGTGATATGCCTCTGAACCCCCAATCCCAAAGGTTGGGCCAATATAGTCGCCAACGTTGCCAGCGTCGCGACCAGGGGCAGGCGTTCGAGCTTGTCACGCTTGCGGCTGCCCACGCCCCACATTCCCATGACGCCAGCCAATCCGGCCAACGTCCCGGCAGTAGCGAAATTCGTCCCGCAGTTGGGGTGTACAGCCAGATTATGTTCCCCGGCCTTCATGCGGCGCAGCGCTTCTTGCACAGCTGCGTGGACTTGCTCCGTAGGAATGTTGCCTAACAGCCAAAAACCTCTGAAATCTGAGTGCCCGGCCATTTTGCAGCCCGGGCAGCGCTTTGCCAAAACGTGAAGGGTGGCGTGCTCCAGCCCGTGGTTGCGCTGGATGCGTGAGATGAGGGGGATATTCGTAAAAAATCTAAAAGTATCTGAGTTTAAGATGGGCATACGATTCTCCGTGATAACGTGAAACGTGAAAACATGCAACATGCCACATGCACACGTGCCACACACAATAACATTCCCAAGATTATACTCGCATTACACGTTTTTCAACATTGACGAGTAGAATTTCCAGGTATCCTCTCCATATTACAGGGGAAGGACCCAGCAACTTGGCAATGGATTATAACGGATTAGCGGATTTACCCGCGCAGGCCGCAGCCCCTCCGCTAACACCTGTACCCTGTGGGTATCCGCTTCAATCCGCTGATCGCTGCGCACGAAGATGGGTCGCACCAGCAGAGGGCCTTTGATGGTGCGGAAGCGTTTCTCCACACCATCCTGGCCTTTGAACACGGTCAGGGCTTCGTTTGCTTCCAGATGGTCGGCGTTGGTCGCCAGGGGGTAGCGTCCATCCAACTCCTGGGTCGCAGCCAATTTCTGCTGGTTGATGCGAAAACTGAGTTGCAGGGC
>JBDRGC010000167.1:0-3182 GCA_043818215.1 Chloroflexota bacterium
TTGTTGCCAGTAACGGCGGTAACGCCAGCCGAGTGTCTTCTTGGAGTGACGGAAATTTGCCCACTATTGGAGTTTGTGTATCAAGTGCAAGTTCATCCGGTCATAGATTTTCTTCGCTGTGCAAGTCCGGTAGTAGCATGAACAGCCGCAGATGACTGGTCGGAAGACACAAATATGGGAATTATCCTTTGTTGGCTTAGAGTTATGGCGGCGATAGTGTACATCCAGGCGCGCAGGCCTGGTTCCGGCGATGCTTGGGATGTTTTTGGGGTTGTTGGTTTATTTGGCGGGGATGGTGGTTTTGTGAAAGCAAGCCTGGAAAACGAATAGGCTATCTTGGTATTGGTAAAAAAATAAGTGCTGGTTCCAAGGGGATTGACTAATGGTGTTCTATGTATATAATATGACATAAGTCGTCCGTTTATGCGCATGGAGTATCATAAGCTTCCTATGGTCACAAAAACCCTCGGCGCAACCAGCGCCCGGCTGCTCACCACATTAGCCGAACAGAATCATCTCATTTTTTCCATCGCTGACGCACAGGAAATCCTGAGCAGCAATTACGATGCAACCCTGCATACCCTGCGCAGGCTTATCCGCGCGGGTTGGTTGGTGCGTCTGACAGCTGGGCGTTACGCTATTGTGCCATTATCGTCTGGGAGCGAAGCCATCCCTCAGGTCAATCGGCACGTCATTGCCCGTGAGATAATGGGAGAAACGCCCTACTATATCTCCCATGAGAGCGCGATGGACATTCATAACATGCTGACCCGTCCGGTCACGAGAGTTATCATCACCACACCCCGGCGATTGAAAGGACGGGAAATCCTGGGTATGCCCTACCGCTTCGTCTACGCCCCGGCATCGGCGTTGTGGGGGCATGAATCAAACTGGGCGACACCTTACGAGCAGGTCACTGTCAGCAATCTGGAAAGAACCATTCTGGATGGTCTGAACCGCCCTGATCTGTGCGCCGGGATCAGCCAGGTTGTCATCGGCTTGTGGATGCGCAAAGACGACTTTGATTGGGACAGACTAGGCCACTATGCTCAGAAATTAGGCCGCTGCTCCGTGGTTCAGCGGTTGGGCTATCTGCTGGAACTCTTCAATCTGGGTACGCCCTCGCTTAACGGGACTCTACAAGCGGTGGTTAGTTCCCACTATGTCCGTCTTGATCCGCTCCTGCCTGAGGAAGGTCCATACCTTTCCCGATGGCGATTGCGGCTCAATTTGGAACCAGAAATGTTACAGACTATCGTAAGGACATAATAATAATGATACTGCCTGGAGAAATTGCCCGTTTAGCTCACCGGCTGGGTTTGGGGGATAAAACCATCGAAAAAGACTACGTATTGACATGGGTGTTACTGGCTATTGCCAACTCACCTCTGCGTGATCGGCTGGCATTCAAAGGGGGCACGGCAATCAAAAAAGTCTACGAACCCGATTATCGTTTTTCCGAAGACCTCGACTTTACACTGCTCGACGACATTTCCAACGAAGAGTTGATTGCCGATATCGGAGCTCTGTTTCCCTGGCTACGGCGTGAGGTCAATATCACATTAGCTGTGCGCAAAGTGGAGGTCCACCAGACCGGTAACCCGGCGATTTATCTGAATTACATAGGCCCATTGCTCGGCAATCTGGTCAGCCGATTTCTGAAGACGGATTTCACCCATGATGAAGTGTTGGTGTTTCCTCTGGTTGAAGCCCCCCTTCGAACATCGTACAGCGATTGCCAGAAACGCGATGAAACTCTCCATGTCTACTCCTTGGAAGAAGTGCTGGCCGAAAAATTATGTGCCTTGCTGGGGCGTACTGAACCTCGTGACCTATATGACATTCACTACCTGCTCACGCAAGGCCTGGTTGATGTCGAGGCTGTGTCATTCCGACTTGGAGAGAAAATGGCACACAAGGGAGTGAATCCGTCTGATTTAGAGGATGTGCTGGAACGTAAACAAAAATCTCTCAGCCGTTTGTGGGAGCCGCGTTTGTGCGGACAACTGCTCGATGATTTACCTCACATTGATGCAGTCATCCGGGAGACAAAACAGTGGCTACGCCAAGGAGGCTTTGTGTAAGGGAACACGATACATTATTCCAATAAGGCATTAGTTCATTGATCAAGTTTGATACAAGAAAACCGCGACACTATCCGACCTCCCCCCCTCAAAAGGTTGTAGAATACGAACAAATCTACAGCCTTTTTTTGTTAACTGCACCCTGGTACCGACCTACCAGCCTATGCCTCGACTTGGAACCCTGAATACTCCGAATCCTTATGCTTTCTTTGGTACCTTTGCCGGTATTCCTTTCTGGCCGGGTGGCTTGACGCTGTTAGCCGCCGCGCCGGGAATCGGCAAGACATCCTGGATGCTGCAAATCAATTTTGCCGCCGCCGCGCATAGTATTCCTTCGGCCATGGGCTGCTACGAACACACCGCCGAAGAACTCAGATACCGTCTGGATAAGCAGTCTCAGGCTGCCGTGGCCGGACCGCATAGCACAGCCTTCCCCGAGGATGCCGCCGACCACCTGGCACAGGGCAGCGAGATGGGCATTCTGGCGCTATCGGATCAAGATGATACCATCCGTGCCATCGAAGAAACCTTGCTCCACGACTACGGTTTCCCTGCTTATGGCCCAGCCATTCTTTCATTAGACTATCTTCAGCGTGTTCCTGTGGTTGGGATCACCGGCATTTTGCCGGAGGAATTGCGCGCCGGGGAGGCCGCAGCAGCACGAAGAAAATTAGCCCGTAAACGCAATTGGGCCATTATTGTTGCCGCGGCTCTCCGCTCTGAAAGCTTCGAAGGCGGCGAGAGTTTGGGCGATCTGTTAGGTGACGAGCGTGTCCCTTATGAGGCTGATCGGGTCATCCTCATGCGCCGCGATGGGCCAGTACACGCTTGTGGGTGCGTCGTGCTAGATGTCAACACTCTCAAGGATCGTACCGGCCCCAGACAATCCTGGCTTATGGAATTTTGGGGTGAGCGATTTTATTCTGCCGGTGAAACGGATGCGCACTATTGGCATATAACGAGAGAAGATGATCAATGACAAGCGTTGGACAAATCATCTTGGGTGTACTGCGAAATGGCTGGATCGCCCTGGTCGGAGCGTTAATTGCTATTGCTCTACTGGCCCTGTTAGCCCAGGCTCTAAAAACCGTGTCGGCT
>JBDRGC010000168.1:0-5539 GCA_043818215.1 Chloroflexota bacterium
ATATTTTGAAATTGAAATCATAGATGGGGAGATGTTCGGCACGAGCATTCCATCGATCGAAGATGGACACCCAGTAAAAGCAACTTTTATACTTGAAAATGTGAGATGAAAAGATACCAGAATGCGGCCCAAGTTATAGTAGGAGGGGTGGTCGCCCACCCCTCCCCTACTACAGAACCGAACGTCCCAAAGGGATTGCTGCGCTGATGACCCTTTCGGTGTTATTCGGCTCCTGAGTACAGCAGCCCTTATTATGGGCATCAACCCGGTTTAATTTCCCAGGCTGACTTGGCTGGTGCGAAGCGCAGTGCCGGTCTTCCTCACGGAGAGACCCGCTTTCGCTACGGGCGAGCTTGTGCGTTTTAAAGCCCTGACACATTGCAACCACCCAGCCTTCCACTTTACCCGGCCCACGTACCCAAAGGGTATGATATCAGCATATCCTGGGCATTACCCCAGGCATTGGTTTCTTGGGCCATCCTACCCGCCAGAGTACACTTGCACCGCACGCAAGTGCAGGTGTACGGATGGTTTCCTTCTCCAGCTTACGCTGGAGAGCCATCGGCGGGTTACTCCGTTCCGAAGGTTCATTTTTCGTGACAGTAGGCGGGCACTTTTCCCCAAAAGGGGATAAGTAACGCCGGAGTTCGTATCGAGTGATGTCACCCACGTAGGGACTGGGTGACCCAGAACTCACATCCCATTTTGGGCCTGCGCAATAGCCGTTTCCGCAGGTTCTCCACACTTGCACCGCACGGCAAGTGCAGGTGTGACGACGTTTCAACCATGCCTTCACTCATCGTTCACCTTAGCCATGTGCTCGACGTGTCGCCGCCTTCGGCTGGCAGCTCACGGAGTGTGCTTTTGGCGACCGCCTTTACACCCATGCACTCTAGCGCCTGTCCTGCGACCGAAGGAAGTGTCGAAGGGTTTGAGAACCAGTCGCTCACTATTGGGTGTCGCACTCACTTGTCCACTTCAGGGGTAGGAGTTGATGGTACAATCATCGCACCTATATGGACCTTCAGTTGTCGAAGCCTGCACTGAGCGCAGCCGAAGTGTTCGTCATCTCTCGGGTGACAAAATCGAAAGACGGCAACCTTCGCTGACCAGCTCCCATCATCAAAGATGATGGTTTCGGTCAAACGGGTCGCACCCCCGCATGAAGCCGACCTGGCTTCGCTACGAGGATAAACAGCGATATGAGCAGAGATTGGTTCTGGTCATCGCAGCGTACTGTGCTAACACGCCAGGCAGCTTATGCAAACCGTTGTGGCTATTGTGAGCTATAACTCGAATGGTAGAATCGAACCAAAGAATGGAGGCAGGTGATGTTACCGAAATTTGGTTATACGAGTAAAAAATTCCTGGTCTGGCTCATTGCAAACACTCTAGGATTTGGTGCCCTGGGAGCTTTAATCCTTGTATTCCCTTCAATACTGGGAATATCGGGTTTCTTCGCAACAATGTTTATCGTTGCTATTCCTATTAGTCTTGCTCAATGGATAGCTCTACGGCGAATACTACAAACTTCAATATTGTGGGTCCTAACCATCCCGATTGGGATACCGCTTTCATTCCTAATCTTGAGAGTAATCCCTGCTGGCTTATGGTTTGGCGCAAATGATGATTCCCTGATTGCCCTAACTAGCATGTTTCTTGTAATCGGCCTTATTATCGGGCTACTGCAATGGATCATTCTACGGCTTCAACTAGCAAGAGCCACAATCTGGTTGTTGGGGAGTGTCATCGGTGTTGCTGGGAGTTTCTGGCTTATCATAGTGACGGATTTGATCAACCAATCCGGGATTATTTCATATATTGTCGTAGCACTTGTTTATTCTTGTGTAACCGGGTTGGTTCTTTCTGGGTTACTTGCTTACAATAATCAATCTCAGACTAATCTGATGAACGCCACCTAAGTTATGGTCGGCGGGGCAGTCGCCCACCCCGCCGCTACTCCCGAACCGGACTTCCCAAAGGGATTGCTGCGCTGATGAAACTTTCGCTAGCACTCTGACCGGTGAACTTAATCGTGGCAGTGGCCGTGGAGGGGCAGCAGATTGTCATCCGTGGCATCAGCGCCCTGCTGCAATGCCCACCGGGGTTCTGAAATTCACCGGCGTTTTCGGCGGTCTGGGCGCAGTTGTCATTATCGTCTTCGGGCGACTGTAAGTCACAGCAACGGGATGCACGAAGTCCACCTGAGTGGACTGGGTTCACAACATCATGACCGGCTGTTTCCCGCGTTATGGCCGCCGCCGAACAACTGCGGCATATCATCCCGGCAGGGGGCTTGTCGCGTTCGAGCGGGTTGAACTCACCCTAAATTCATATTCAAGGAAATGCAATGCCATCACACCCCCCCATCTACACCCTCGACCTCAACTTTCAAGGCATTCCTAGAACCATAGCCGCCTACCTGATTCCCCACGCCCGCGGCGCGGTACTGGTGGAATGCGGCCCCGGCTCCACCCTCCCGGCCCTGAGAGAGGGCCTTGCCGCCCACGGCCTCACCCCCGCCGAGGTCACCGACGTGCTGCTGACCCACATCCACCTGGATCACGCCGGGGCCGCGGGCTGGCTGGCACGGCAGGGGGCGCGCGTCCACGTCCACCACGTCGGCGCGCCCCATCTGCTCAACCCGGAGAAACTGCTCACAAGCGCAGGCCGCATCTATGGCGATCTCATGGATCAGCTTTGGGGCGAGTTTCTACCTGTCCCCGGGGAGCGCATCAACATCCTGCACGATAACGATGAGATCAAAATCGAGGAGCTGGTATTCCGCGCCCTCGACACTCCCGGCCACGCCTACCATCATATAACCTACCTGCTGGATGGAGTTTGTTTCAGCGGCGATATCGGCGGAGTACGTCTGCCAGGGATGCGCGCCCTGCGGCTCCCCACACCGCTGCCTGAATTTCACCTCGAAAAGTGGCGGGCGAGCATCCAACGACTGGCGCAAGAAAATATCACGCGTATCGCGGCCACTCACTTCGGCATCCACTCCGACGCCGGCTGGCACCTGGACACCCTCGAGCGCACGCTGGATGAGATCGAAACATGGGCCGAGGCAGTCATGTCCGCCGCCCCGACTCGGGACGAGTTCCGCCAGCAATTCACCGCCTGGATGCAGGATAACTCCGTCAAAGCGGGGATGGACTCCCGAATGATAGCGGCCTACGATGTCGCCATTGCGTCGCAGATGTCAGCGGATGGGATTTGGCGGTATTGGAATAAATTTCGGGGAGGGTGAAGGGCGGAACTGTATATGGCCAATGCGTAAATGTTCATCCCCTTGGTTTAATAGAACGCGGATTGCGCGGATTAAACGGACACTTGCACCTGAGGCAAGTACAGGTGTTGACGCGGATTTTATTTTATAAAGAATCCGCGTAAATCCGCGTTGATCCGCGTCCCATTGAATTCGGTCGCGGCAGGATACCGCGTTATGGATTCAATTCTTAGAAGGCTGTGCCAACCCTATTTTGAAAAACAATAACGGCCCTGCCATGGAAACCCATATTCCGACCAGGGCGTATCGTAAGAATCGTAAGCTGTATGCCATCAAACTTGGGCCTTCGGGGAAAACGGCATCCAGGCCAGCCCAAATCAGTAAGACGCCAACTATACCGACTAAATAGCGCAGCAAACGCTGCCACCAATTACCTTTGGCGCTGTATCCGCCGCGGGTGTTTAGCCACAATGCCCCGACTCCAAGTCCAAACAAGGTCGCGGATGGAGTGATCACACTTTTGAGATTGAGTGGGTCTGGCAAACCGTCAGGCTGATCCGCCAGAGCGTTTTCGATCCACTCTGAAGGGATTTCGAAGCCGTTTAGCGTGCCTAAGATTAATCCACCCACAAGGATAATCGCCAGGGAAGTAAAAAGGATAGCCGCAACTTGTTTCCCCAAGCCTTGTTTCGAAAGCCAGGTCTTGATATTATTTTCGTAGCGCAAGAACAGCCACAGCGACAACCATCCAAAGAACCAACCGAGTAAAACATCGTGGGGAAAATGGACGCCCAGATACAGGCGTGAAATTCCGATCAGGCCAATTAGGGTGATGAGCAAAATACTTGCCCAACGGCGCTTGACCGAGACTGCTATTAAGCCCAAAATGGCTGCGGGTGTTTGAGAGTGTCCAGAGGGCACTCCAAAGCCAGTTTCAGCATGCATTCCGAGCACACGTGAATCATACCAATAGGGGCGCGGCAGGTGGAAAGACCATTTTAGAAGGGCGTTGAGCGAAGTGGTCAATAGCAGAATAACACCCACTCGGATACCGAGGGCCGCGTCGATGCTCCAATAAATGGCCGGGAGAAATAACAAGTAGAATTCCTCGCTGCCCAGGAAAGTGACGATTTCCATAGGCGTGGTCAGCCAGTTCCCCAGGCCTTGAAAGAACAGAACAACGGTGATGCCAATATCAAGAATCGTTTCCATTTCATTCTCCTTTGGTTTAGGTTGGTTAGTAGTGATGCACGAGAGTGCATCGTATCTGGGCACAAGGGACACTCTCGTGTCCCACTACAAACTACAAACCTTAATTGACTGATTTAATGAACTCGTTGGCCGCCCGGAAAACCCGTTCCTTTTCCAGGTCACGCACGATGACATGCCCGCTGTTTTCGACCCACAGAATATGTTTATCATGGCTGCCCAACCGGGCGTAGATTTTCTCCATATTGGCAGGGGCAACCCCGCCATCCTGACGGGAGTGCATCAAAAGCGTGGGCGCGGTGACCCAGGGCAAAGCGGCGCGCATTTCTGCCAGCAGCTTTTGCAATTCGACGATGGCCGTGGTTGGATAATTGGGATAATCGATATGATCGCGCTCCGGTTCCGGGTCATGCCAGTCGGATTGGCCTTTGGGTGCGGAGGGATAGATCCACCGCAGCCACTTGATGAATCGCAGCCGTGGGTCGGGAGGCATCTCATAGGGAGTCGACATGGCGATCACACCCGCAACTTTGAAGTGCGAGGCAAACAAGAGCGCGAGCACCCCTCCCATCGAAAGTCCGGCGACGAAAATCTGGTCAGCTGCTCCCCTCAGCAAGTGCCAGCCGTCCTCCACGGAGGTCAGCCAATCTTGCCATGTGACGCGCAGCATATCTTTAGGCTGAGTGGCATGTCCGGCCAGCCGTACACCCAAAACCGTGAATCCTTGTTTTGCCAGGTATTCACCCATCCAACGCATCTCTTTGGGTGCGCCTGTGAACCCGTGAACCAGGAGTACGCCTGCGGGGCCGCCGGGGAAAAAGAACGGTTCTGCTGTGGGGATAATATTTTGTGACATGTTGATTTATCCTTAGGACTTACGCAGTTAGCTGGAATCAGGTGCGACGCACTTAGTCTTTGGAGCGATTTTCGGGTTTCAAAGGGCATTTCGCCAATCTCGAAAGTGCGTCGCACCTTGAACTGCGGGGCCGCCGGGGAAAAAGAACGGTTCTGCTGTGGGGATAATATTTTGTGACATGTTGATTTATCCTTAGGACTTACGCAGTTAGCTGGAATCAGGTGCGACGCACTTAGTCT
>JBDRGC010000169.1:0-10747 GCA_043818215.1 Chloroflexota bacterium
GCAGGGAGAGGGTGTAGGCAGGGGAGGCAGGGGAGGCAGGGGGCGGGAGAGCGGGGGAGCGGGGGGGTGGGAGAGCGGGGGAGCGGGGGGGCGGGGGAGCGGGGGTGTTGGGGAGCTGGGGGGCAGGGGAGGCGAGGAGGCGGGGAGAGCGGGTGAGGGTGAATTCAGTGAGTGTGGATTCGTCCTGCACGGGGAGCAGATACAACAACTTGTTTTCGATGAACAATACAGGATCATCATCACGTAAAATAGCCTGCGCCAGCAATGCCCCCGCCCCATCCGCTGCCTCTTGCCTCTTGCCTCCTGCCTCTTGCCTCTTGCCTCCTGCCTCTTGCCTCTTGCCTCCTGCCTCTTGCCTCTTGCCTCCTGCCTCTTGCCTCTTGCCTCCTGCCTCTTGCCTCTTGCCTCCTGCCTCTTGCCCACTTGCAGACTTGCAAACTTGCAGCGCACACGGCGCCAATACCCGCAGCCCCGGCACACCGAGGAAGAGTTTCTCCAAAGTTTGACTGTGAGTAGGGCCGTAGCCGCGCCATCCGCCCATGGGGGTGCGAATCACCAACGGGACGCGCACCTGATCGTTGTACATCCAGCGGAATTTGGCGATATGGTTGACCACCTGATCGGCAATCAGGGTGATGAAGTCGTCAAACATGATCTCAACCACGGGGCGCAGGCCGCGCATTGCCATCCCCGCGGCCACGCCGACGATACCCGCTTCAGAGATGGGCGTGGTCAGCACCCGGTCGGGGAAAGCGGTGGAGAGGCCGCGGGTGACTTTGAATGCCCCGCCGTAGGGGTCGAGAATATCTTCGCCGAGGATGATGACGCGCTCGTCGCTAGCGAGGGCGAAGTGGAGAGCGGTGTTGAGGGATTCGAGGACAGTGAACATCTTCTGAGTCTTTCGATCAGGTGCTGTTGGTAACGATCAAATCGAGTGGTGATGAACGGGTTCACAATGCGACTGGTTCAGTTTGGATCGCGGCTAGTACAGCTGGGGGTAAGTCCTTTAGGGATGAGAATTAAATAACTTGCGCGTTTGTATCCTAACGCGAGTGCCGGTTGAGTAGCGGAGGCACACGCTTTTCGTGCCGGAGCGTACACCTGCACTTGACGCAGGTACAAGTGTCGAAACCAAACGGTTTATGGCAAAAACGGTTCTTAAATCAGACCCGTTTGGTTTCGATACGCCCATCTAAAAGCATTCGGGGCTACTCAACCTGCACTGCTCTCTTTGAAAAAGGGAAAGTTATTTAATCGCCGTTCCTAAAGGATTTCCGCCGTTCAGTACTAGAGATTTCAGCACAGTTTGATAAACACCCCGCGCACCTGCCCAGTCAACGAAGTCTATCTCGTCTCCCATTTCGCCATGCTCGAACTTCTCATAGAATTCGGTCGAGTTGAGAGCGTATTGCTGTTCGAATTGATCCAATTCAGAGCTTAGTTCATCGCGCTGCTTTCGCAGAACTTGCCGTTCACGGTCGAGTAATTTATCGAGCACATTATCTATGACTGTGTCAGCTTCACGACGGTGTAGTCTGAGATAATAAACCAGTTTTTCTGCTTTTTCTATGGTGGTCATCATTCGATCCTCAGAAGCCTCATTCAGCAAACATGTTCGGTAGTGGTAAAAAAAGTAAGTGACGGGCTATTTCAAAGATGCTCCCAGCGGCGTCCCCGCCGCCGTCCCACAAGGATGCTTCGCGAAGGACAGCGGCTAGAGCATTTTGTGATTTAGTCCATCACTTACTATCTAACCACCACCACCTGTTCTACATCTCACAACCGATAGTGCGTGTGTTTTTCTGCAAATTGGGGGACATTCAATCACGCTATCTTCGGACTCGTCGAGCAAGAGTGAGTACGCGAGGGCGTCTCCCCCCTTTCAGTTTGAAATCGAGACCCTGACGGAATATCTCTGACATATCATACTCTTCTCCCTCCCGGAGAATTATTCCATTATCTTCCAAAATCCTGAATTCTTCTCTAGTTAGAGGAATTTGCTCTTGTGTGAATGGAATTTGTCGCTCTTCGTCCGATAACTGACTGAGTTTGGAGAGAATCTTGCCAAGCACCGGGTTTTCTTTCTCGATTTCTTTGATTTTTTCCTCTCCGCATATCTTCACCGTGCGCCTGATAGCTGCTGGAACAAGTAGACGGTCTTTCCAGTACGTATCCGTTGCCGAATCCTGGGCAGCTTCGTAGAGAAACCGAACAATGTCTCGGGCTTGAATTTGTCCATTCAGATCAGAAAGCGCGGCGATGATCCATTCGGCGGACTGGCCCTCTCTCGAGCGATCACTCCCAAGTTTTCGCCCCCACAATGGAACAAGCGCATCAACAAGAGCAGACTTCCGCATTTCTGGCAATTGCTTTATTTTGAGAGAAAGTACTTCTACTTTTGCTGCGATCCAGGCAACCAGACGCAAAGCCTCCTCCGATCCCCATCTCAACGCGTAAGGTTCATGTCGAGCCAGTAATTGCGCTGGATTCTGTTTCACTGCATCGATTACCATATCCTGGCGTACAAAGACCAGAAGCCCAATGGGGCGAGAAGGCTGTTGTTCCAGCCATTCCGGAACATCTTGAAGTAATGATCTCAATGCTATTTGTTGGTTATTGTTAGAAGACAAGCCTTGGAACAGGTCCTCCAATCCATCTATTACGACCACAATGGAATGATCTTTTTCGCGAAGATAGTTCGCGAGGCCTCGCCCAGCATTCTGTTGACCTGCCTCGAATCCCGTGCTCCAGGCAATGACATCCAACCAGCGTTCACGCCATTCACCCTCGTGGAGATTCTCTCTCAAGCTATTTCTTAGATAATCTAAATTTTCATGAAGGGGGTGCGGACTCGCAAGGTCCAATGCTTGCGTCGTTTTTCTCTTCGTTCCTTGCACGATCAAATTGGCTTTTTCCTCTAGGTTTTTCGGTTTTAGAATTGGGGAAATGCGCGCTGCTACCGAGATATTTGGAATGCCCGTGTCGCGAACGAAAGTCTCCCAGGTTTCTCTACGGACAACCTGGAGAAATGTATAAGTCTTTCCAGACCCTTTGGCCCCCACCACAACAACGATGGGACCTTTAGCGCTGAAATCAGCGGCAAGGTTGCGCAACGGAGAAATTGCCAGGAACTCTCCCAAATCTCCCGTTTCTGCATAGATGAGCCTGTTAGCGAAGCGAGCAAGTTTCTCCCGTTCTGGTTTTAGTCTGGCAGGGTCTGGTTTGGGTATCTCAGCACTGGCTGGCGGAGAGATTGGCAGCCAGTCCACCAGAGGATCTATTTGCTCCAATAATCTAGATTTATCCAGACGTGCTATCAAATCATTCCAGTCGCCGGGAAGAACCTGGAATTCCTGGTTAAAATCACAGTCAATAAGGCTTGGAAGACTGATGTTTTCTTCTTCACCTCCCTGCTCATTTTTCCACAAAGGCATTGCAGCACTAATTAGCCGTTCCTCGAAAGGCTTCAAAAGATCTCCTTGCTGAAGATTCGTTGGAATCTGAGCTACGATCAAGGCAGGCAGAGGGTCATCTTCCTGCCGTGGTGGAGCAGTTTTTCCCAGCAAGTCCAGGAGGAGGCAGGTTCCTTCGATAGATTGGTCACTCAAGGTTGTCACCAGGACTCGATACACTCGCGCATCAAGCAAAAGGCCTGTGGATAACTCGGAAAGACCTGCTCTCAGGTCAATGATGACAGCATCAACGCCAAGGGATTTTCCTAATTTTGCCAACATGGTTGTAAAGATGAAAGGATCTCTGGCTCCCTGAATCAAATGCTCCGGTTTGATCTCCAGAGAACTGAATTGTGCTGGGGAACGAAACGCCGGCAATATGTAGATATCATCTAAAAGCAAATTTCCGATTTGATTGGCTACCAATTCAATGCTACCTTTGGCGTCTGGATTCGGATCTCCATGAACGAGCGACAGGAAGTCTACAAAGGAAACGGGGGGCGTGGGAAACCTGTTTCGTATGAGCCAGGTAAGTCCTGGCGCTTCGAGGTCGCCATCCACGAGAAGAACGCGAGAGCCGACCCCTTGTTTGTTTGTAATCGCCCGTGCAAACGCTAGAGCATGGAGGGTGCGTCCAACACCTCCCTTGAAAGAGTGAAAGGCAATTACCGGAGGCCAGTCCAGGGGCATCGGCTCAGGATATTCTTGCGCGGATGGAGGCCAGAGAACGGATGGTCTTGCCAGACTGGGGGAAAAGCGGGGGCGCGCAGGAGTTTCTGTGGTCTCCTCGAACAACGTAGCCAGTTCTCGTTGTTCTCCTGGCATGCTTTGTAGCAATATACGCGCATTTTCCAAATCAAAGCGGGGATCGAATCTGTCTGATAACCACGCTAAAATTTGATCCTTCGTTCCGTTATGAATACCGAGGGTTAGCCCATCCCAGTAAGCGCGCGCCCAAATCAACCCTTTAGGCCAGGCGTGCTCTTGCTGCGCCCGGACTAATACTTCTTCCACGTCTACCCAAGTGTATAAACGTATATCTTGTGGAATCATAGCTATAGCCTCTCTTTAACCCATTGTTGAATAGATACAAGCCAACCAACCAGCCTCTTTTCATCATCGGGGCGAATAGCGATGCCATAACGCCAAGCCTCGTGTGCCCTCGCTACGCTCCAGGCTGATTGTTGATCTCGTCGCAAATAAAATACGGTATTGGTGCCGGTGATGGTGGCAGGTAATCTTAGTATCTTTACCCACAACGAGAGGTCATGACTTTTATTGAGCCTCTCGTCCCGGATATCTTTTGTGGTATTCAGACTGTTTCTTTTCAGATATACTGACTTGATCCCACACTCTACTGCGTAGAAAGTTAGAAGGTTGTGCGAAGGAGACGCGCCATTTTCGGCAACACTTGTGTGTTGGTGAAAGGCCTTTTTAAGTTCACTCCGTCCTGCTGGTATCATCAAATTTGCTCCTGCTATACTCTTTCTAATGTCTTCATCTCAACTATACCTCACCTGGAGTTAGCGTGCAACAACTTTACATATTCGCCGGATTGGGCAAAGGATCACTAAACGCTTGCTCGAAGGCCGCGGCAACCTCGGCGTCTACTTCCGACTCGATTTGGGCGCGAATGGCGGGAGCCAGACGGGAAGCGTGAATCCGCAGGGGATCGCGCTGATGTCGCAAAACGGCAACCAACTTGGCGTCCCGCGTGTCGTCTCCTTTGGAGTGCGGGCCAAATCGGCAGGTGTGCAAAATCAGGGCTTGCGGCATCCCGCGGGTGCGGACATCATCCAACAAATCGCTGGCTGCCGAGTGAATTTCGAGCACGTCGGAGGTATCCAATTCAACGGTGGGGATATCGAAGGCGGCAAAACGAGCGGCGATGTCACCGGCCAGAACTTGCCCGGTGGGAGTGGTTTGCGCAATGCGGTTGTTCTCGACCACGTACAGGATGGGGGCCTCCCAGAGAGCGGCTAGGTTGAGCGATTCGTAGACCACGCCCTGCCCCAGGGTGCCGTCGCCCAAAAAGCAGACCGCCACTGCGTCGCTTCCCTTGCGTTTCTCGGCCAGAGCCATGCCGGTGGCAATGGGGACGATGCCGCCCTGGATGCCGTTGGAGTAGAAATTGCGCCACTGCAAATGCTGGGAGCCGCCCCGCCCGCCGCAAACGCCGGTAGCTTTGCCCATCAACTCGGCGAAGAGGGCGCGCATATCGCCGCCGTAGGCTAAAAAGTGTCCGTGGCAGCGGTGATTGCTGAAGACCACATCGCCCGCTTGCAAATGATCGAGCACCCCGACGGCATTGGCTTCCTGTCCCAGGTAGGTGTGATTGGTGCCGAAGAACACGCCTTTGGAGAAATTTTCGAGGACGGTCTCCTCGAAGCGGCGGATGCGGTAGAGGGTGCGGTAGAGGTGGGTGGGTGGGGGCATGGGGGTTAGAGGGTAGAGGACAGAGAGTAGAGGGTGGCGGGTGGCAAGAGGCAGGAGGCAAGAGGCAGGAGGCAGGAGGCAAGAGGCAGGAGGCAGGAGGCAAGAGGCAGGAGGCAAGAGGCAGGAGGCAGGAGGCAAGAGGCAGGGGGCAAGAGAAAAATTGGGGGTTGGAGATTGGAGATTAGAGATTAGGGAGCAGAGGTTCCTGGTTTCCTGATTCCTGGTTTCCTGATTCCTAGTTCCTGGTTCCTAGTCCCTGGTTCCTAGTTCCTGCTCCCTGCTTCCTGCTTCCTGCTCCCTGCTTCCTGCTCCCTGCTCCCTGATCCCCCCCCATAAACTCCTCCGCGGTGGCATGACCGGGCTGGTTGATGCCTTCACGCTGGAGCACCTTCCAGAGGGTGAGCAGCAGGATTTTGACGTCCAGCCAAAGCGACCAATTGTCCACGTACCAGACATCGAGAGCAAATTTATCTTTCCAGGTCAGGGCATTGCGTCCGTTGACCTGCGCCCAGCCGGTGATGCCGGGCAGCACATCGTGACGCCGGGCCTGCTTGGGAGAGTAACGCTCCAGGTACTGGGTCAACAATGGGCGCGGGCCTACCAGACTCATCTCGCCCCGCAGCACGTTGAACAACTCAGGCAATTCATCCAAACTGGTGGCGCGTAGGAATTTTCCCAGGGAGGTGATACATTGACTGTCGGGCAGTAGATTTCCCTGAACATCGCGGTCGCCGCTCATACTGCGGAATTGTAACCGTTCACTCCCCTGCGTCAAGCAGCGAGAGATGGTAGGTGGGGAGCGGGAAGTCCTTTGCGCCGGGCAGCAATCACTTCAACCAGATAAGGCCAAGGCAAGATATTGCGTTGACGACAGGTGTCTATACCCAAAGGGCACGCTGTCACGCTAGCCAATAGAGCAAAAGCACGGCTTCCCTGCTTGGTGCGAGTGCCGTGGCTGATCCTGCGGGCAATCACCCAATGCCGGAGTGCGCACTCGGCTATGTTGTTTGTGAGGGGCAGTTCCGGGGTAACCGTACAAATCGTTAGCATTGAGATTGATGCTCTTGTGAATAACGCTATGATGAGCCCACTTGCTCCCTGAATCTTGTCTCATCTGTAAAGAATTTTGGGTGTAAGGAGTTCAGGTTGCGGCTGAAAGTTGCTTCAATAGAACGCGGATGACACGGATTAAGCGGATTGATGCGGATTCTTTATAAAATAAAATCCGCGTCAATCCGTTTAATCCACGCAATCCGCGTTCTATTAAACCAGGGGGATGAACACTTACCTATAAAATGTGCATCTATGCCCGTTGACAGTATATCGCCGATGTAATCGGTGTGCTGAGCGCAGTTTTTGCACTTTTTGCTTGGCTCAATACAATCTGGATTCGTAAAGAGCAAAAACATGAACAAGTCCGTTTGAATCAGAAAGTTAAATTGATATTGCAAACAGAAAATTGAGAAGAGCATATCAAGCTACTTGGTGAGATGCGACGGGCAGAAGTGACCCGAGCAGAAATTCTGGGATGGGTTGGTATGCTGCCTATGATGGAGAAAGGGAAACGATTCGGAATTCACTATACCAATACGGCGGAATTTCTGGATCAGATCAACCAGATTCAAAAAGGGGAAGGTAACATCACCTTTGTGATCCGATGTACTCAAAACGAATTAAACCAGTTTGATGCTGAAAAACATAAACGTAACAATGAAGCATCAGCGTAACTACTCAGCCATGTCATACCGCAAGGGTATACCCGTTGGTATTGCGAAGCAGTGTTTCTCCGCTGAAGCAATCTCCGAGACCATATTGGAGACTGCTTCGGGGAAAAACGCCCCTCGCAGTGACATTTTTGGGGGAGGCTGAGTAGTTACGCCTCAGCGAACAAAAGCGATTAGTAGAAAGTTCACTGAACACTGAAAACTGAACACTGAAAACTACCCCCTTGTCTCTATCTTAGGGTGGGAGCTGGCACGTCTGGGTCTGGTTTCTGAAACCTGGCATCAAGAACGCGGAACGCCAACATTCAACGAACGGATCAGGAAAATAAGAGACGCTTACTGTAGTCAAGATCATGCCCCGTAGACGCAGACGTCCGCCGCGGCAGGTTGACTCATCCCCCACCCACTGGTAAAATCCGCCTGCTCTGCGCGTAGTACCCTTCGCCTGAGCCTGCTTAGTGCAGACAAAAGAATGGCTCTACTGAAACAATTACGGATCTTTGGGAATCGCCGTGGTTAAAACTTTTTGGACACGGATTCCACGGATAAACACGGATATTTTATCGTTTTATCCGTGAGACTCCGTGAAATCCGTGTACGGAGTCACGGCAAATCCCAGAGAGCCAAAAATCAGTGACATCGTGCCCGAAGGGTAAATCGGTGACATCGTGCCCTTCAGGGTAAATCCGTGGTTATGCAGGTCAGGAACGCCGCTCCCCCCCAACTAATAGATGCGCCCAGTCCTATGTTAATGCACACTATATCCAGTGTACACTGCACACTGTGTGAAGTCAAGAGAGCATGGCGTGCAGATTCGGGAATGCCTGACGGCGCTGGCCGGCGACGACCAACTGCCTTCATTCATCCTTTGTTTGGGCGCATGCGATGAAGGTGAGCAATGGCCTCGCTGCGAGTCTCCACATTCAAGGCTTCGAGCATCTGGCCCATGTGGTATTTGACGGTTCTTTCGGTGATGCTCAATTGCGCGCCGATTTCTTTGTAGGTCAATCCCTCGGCCACTTTTTGCAAGATGTTCCTTTGGTGCGGGGTCAGATACTCCCCCCGGTCTAGCCGCTGCTCACGGGGGAGGACTCTAAATTCGGTCATCAGGCGTTCGGCGAGGCCGGGGCTGAGAGCCGCCTCCCCGCGCAGCAGGCCGATCAATAATTTGCATAACTGGTTGGCCTCCAGGTTCTTGTACAGGTAGCCCGATGCCCCGCTTCGGATGGCTTCGTAAAGGTGGTCTTCGGCTTCAGGGATGGTCAGGATCACCACTTTGACCTCCGGCATTTCGGCTTTGATGGCCCGCGTGGCTTCGATCCCGTTGCAACCCGGCATGTTCAGGTCGAGGATGGCCACATCCGGGCGCAGGGCGCGTACTTTTTCGATGGCTTCGTGCCCATCCTGGGCGGTGCCGATCACCGTCAGGCCTCGGGCCGTCAGCAGGTTGCGCAAGCCATCCAAAAACAGGGGATGATCGTCGGCCAACACAATCCGCAGGCCTCTGATCTCCGCCAGTTCATCCCCCTCTGCGCTGGTGCTGGATAGAAAACGCGGCAGCGTCACGAGGACGCGCGTGCCTTCACCCGGCGCGGATTGAATTTCCAGCCTCCCTCCGACCCCCTCGGCACGCTCGCGCATGATGGATAGACCGAAGTGACCGGGGACGGGAGACGGGGGACTGGAAATTGGAGCGCTCGATTCGTGAATCTCCAACCTCCAACCTCCAACCTCCAATCCTCAATCTCAAATCCCACCCCATCATCCATGATCGTGATTTGAACCTGATCGGCGAACACCTGGAATTCCACATCCACCCGCCTGGCCTGGGCGTGTTTGGAGACATTGGTGAGCGCTTCCTGGATGATGCGCAGGGCCTGTTCCTCCACGTTGGGGGGAAAGAGCGGGCCGGTGAGCGTTTTGGGCGGCCAGAGCCGTACTTCCACCCCGTGGCGGGCTTGGAACTGCTCCAGGTAGACTGGCAAAACCTCGAACAGTGTGGTTGGCCGGGCGGGGATGGGAAAAGCTCCGCCCTCGCTTTGGATGCCCATATCTTGCGCCCCCATGTCCTGCGCCCGTAACCCCAAAAGATGTTCACGCAGATCAACCTGCGCTTCACGCGAGGCCTGAGCCAGTTGCTCTAAATTGGTCTGCGCTGCCGGTACCTGGCCCTTTTCGAGCAAAATTTTCATCGCCTCCGTCTGCACGTTGATATAGCCCAAGACCTGCCCCAGCCCGTCGTGTAGCTCGCGGCTCAGGCGGGTGCGTTCTTCCAGAGCAGCCAGTTCTCGTCCTTGTTTTAGGATTTCGGCCTGCGCCGCTTCAAGGGCGCGCATTTCGGCGTGCAGGTCAGCGGTGCGTTCTGCAACCCGTTCTTCAAGGCCGGCCACCAGTTCAACCAGCCGGGCGGCCATCGAATTGAAGGCCCCGGTCAGATAGCCGATCTCATCCTCATTCTGGATGGGGAGCATAACCGTCAGGTCGCCAGATTCCATCTGCTGTACCCCGTCTGTCAAAGCTTCCAGGGGCTTCACAATCGAGAAACGTAGCAGCAGGGGCAGTCCGATCATCAGCAACAGGCCGCCGCCGATCACCACCTGTCCCAAAGGGAGCATGAACTCATGCAAATAACGCCGAAAAGCCAGTTGGTAGTTCTCGATCAATGGGGATGCACCGCTTTGGGCTGTGAGCAATAAGTCATCCGCGTTAACATGCAGCAATTCCCCCCGCCCGGGGACGATTCCCCGCATCCAGGGGTTGGCTGAGGGAGTGGCATCCGGGTCGAAGATGAAGGGCAGCGGCAAATCTTTATAGCTGATATCAAAAATCCCGTTGGCATATAAAACGGCTTGAAAGGTGAAAATCGACTCGGGTTGATATAAAGCCGGCAGACGATTCCAGGTGACGACCAGACGGTCGGCATCAACGCGGGCATATAATCCGCCGCCTGTGCCGCCGGGCGGGTTGGGTTCCAGTTCGATCAGCAGCGGGAAGATAGCAGGGAGATGGGCGGCATTCATCTGCATATTGGGCAGCCAAAAAGGTTCCCCCATGGCGATGGCGCCAGAACTGGCAATATAGACCTGATCATAAAATTGCCCATAAAAAGGAAAGCCAAAATCAATTTTGTAATTT
>JBDRGC010000170.1:0-12555 GCA_043818215.1 Chloroflexota bacterium
CGAGGCAGGGCGGCAGATTTACGATTTCTTCTGGAACGAGTTCGCCGATTGGTACGTGGAAATTGCTAAATTGCAGATAGCAAGCGGCGGTGAAAGAGCCTTCGTCACCACCCGCACCCTGGTGAAGGTGCTCGATCTCAGCCTGCGCCTGCTGCACCCCTTCATCCCCTTCGTGACCGAGGAGCTTTGGCAGCATCTGCGTCACTCCACACTCAACTCTCCACTCTCCGGGTTAACTTCTGATTGGCCCGATGCCCTGATCATCGCTCCCTACCCTGAACCACGCCAGGAACAAGACTGGGAAGCCGAAAAGACAGCCAACTTCGAGTCAATTAAAGAAATCGTGCGCTCGATCCGCAACCTGCGCGCCGAGAAGAACGTCAAGCCCGGCACGCGCATCCCGGCCATCTTCGCAGCCGGCGAGATGACATCGCTCATCGAATCACAGGCTGCAACCATCGCATCGCTTGCCAAATTGGACGAATCTCAAATCTCCATTCTCCAATCTCTCGATGAAAAACCCGAAGGCCATGTAGCTCTGGTCGTCGGCCCGGTGGAAATTTACCTGCCTCTGTCCAAGTTAGTGGACGCGGCCGAAGAGCGCGCCCGCCTGGAGAAAGAGTTGGTCGAGGCCGATGGTCAAATCCAGCGATTGGAGAAACTGCTCGCCAGCCCTTTCGCCGAGAAAGCGCCGCCTACCGTGGCGGATAAAGAGCGCGACAGGCTGGCTGGATTTAAGGAAACTGCGCAGAAGTTGAAGGGACAGATGGAGGGGATGACTTGATCTCTCACCGCAAAGAAGTTGAGAACGAGGAACAATGATCACATGCAGACCCTCGTTTAATTCAAATGGCGGTCTCTCTCTTTCATGCTACAATACCAGGAGAATAACTACTGGGTGTGTTTCATTTGATATGAAAGCGCTGATTGAGTGGGCGATATGTTTTTCATCGCCCGTACACCTGCACCGAACGCAGGTACGGTGTCGAAATCAAGCGATATTACTTGATCAAAGCGACATTTCTGGGTTTCGACACCTGCACTTGCCGTGTGGCGCAAGTGTACGCCGGAAAAGCATCGGCTACCCTTCGACAAGCTCAGGACAACGCTCAACCGGCGAAATGTCATACTCCAAATCATTTGAAACACACTCATAACTACTAGAAAGTGAGGTCTTTATGAGTGTACAAATGGTAATCGAGTTATCCAACCGGAATGGTGCGCAGACAGTACTAGATGCTGTCGAAACCTATAAAGCGTGTCTCAAAGCCAGCATCCAGCGCACGCGGCGCAAGCTGTCCGATCTCGAACATCGCTACAACGTCACCACGGAACATTTCCTGGCTGATATGGCTGCTGAAGACCTGGAAGGCGGCGATCTCGAATATGTAGAATGGGCTGGAGAAGATAAACTTCTCGTCGGGCTGGAGGCTGAATTGCGGGAGTTGGAAAATGCCCATTTCCAACTTTCCTGAATATGCTCGATTTATTTCATACGTCATAAACACTCTGCTTTCAACTGGACTGGGGCGGATCGAAAACCTGAGTATTGACAAACGCTCGCAGCTTCGCGGCTTCATCAGTGGAATAGTGGTCTTCAACGATGAGTCCGAATTGCATTTCCGCGAGTTCATTGATCACAGGCTGAGAGAACCCAGGATAATGTACGCCTACCATTACCAAGACCACAACAAGAAACTTATCTTCCGCTACGATAATG
The DNA here is from genome assembly GCA_043818215.1 of Chloroflexota bacterium. GTDB lineage: Bacteria > Chloroflexota > Anaerolineae > Anaerolineales > UBA11858 > JBDRGC01. The sequence continues at coordinate 1,721 of JBDRGC010000170.1, forward strand.
CTGCTCATCACCCTCATCTACAACAGATAGAACATAAACACACGCCTGATGGAATCCATTCAGCTCCACCGCCAACATTAGAGCAAATCATAGATGAGATCATCGGGTGAAACCTGATCCGCCCAACATCGCCCAGGCAGAGTGGCAAGGAAAAGCTGGCCTGGTTTGAAGAGACGGCTTAAAAGCCGATTTGCAAAAACGCGGGGCATCCCCACTCAACAGTTGCCCCGACTCACCTGGCTGAACAGGATACACACAATAGAATTCATCAACTGCCCCTGGTGCGGACAACGCAACCTGGAAAACCAGCTCGAGTGCCGCAAATGCGGCGGGCCGCTCCCCCCACCAGTTGGGGACGATCCCGGCCCCGCGCCGCCGCTGCCGCCCCGGACGCTCCCCAAAGGCTACAAAAGCCGGATGATGCTCAAAAACACCCCCCTCAACATCATCGGAGGCATCTTCGCCCTGGTGGGGCTGCCAATCGCCTGCATCTTCCCTCTCGTCGGGTTTGCTAGCGGGTTGTGGATGCTCCTGATTATCGGCGGAGGGGTGGGGGCGCTCTTCACCTTTCTGGGCGGCGGAATGCTATATATGGGCATCAAAAACGGCTTTAGCAAAATCCACCCTTATGAACATGGGAAAGCCACCGTGGGCGAAGTCACCGAGATTTACCGGGATACCTCCGTCGAGGTCAATGGGCGCAACCCCTGGGCTGTGCTCTATCAATTCGAGGCGGGCGGTATCGCTAACGAGGGCAAGGTGACCACCTGGAAATACGCACCCAAGATTCAGGCTGTGGGCAATTGCGTTTACATCCTCTACATACCGGATGATCCAGATCAAAGCGTGATTTATCCTCCGGTCGGCTGAACGCTCCTTCACTGGTCGCCCCCACCCCCAAAAGCCCTGTTCGCCAGCCCCTGCGCCGAGAAAACCCCGCCCCCCGTGGTGCAGAAGGAACGCGACAAACTGGTCGGGTTTATGGAAACGGCGGAGAAGTTGAGAAAGCAGTTGGACGGTCTGGAATAAGCTATTGAGCAGCACTACGCGATTCGCGGCGTTTCATGCTAAAATTAACCAGGTTTGAGAAATCAAGGAGCCAATATAACCAGCAACGGATGGACAGATGGAGGCCAGTATGAGCATGGTCACATTGGAGTTAGAACGAGATGTTTGGGACTTGGTGCGCCCTATCTACCAACAGCCCAGTGAGACATTGAAAGAAATCGTTGTCTTGGAACTGTACCGGCGGCGGGAAATATCCAGCGGCAAAGCAGCAGAATTGCTAGGTATGGAACGTTTCGAGTTTACGCGTTATGCCTCACGTCTGGGGATTCCTTTCTTTGATATGTGCGAAGAGGAATTCGTGGACGAAGCGCATAGAGCAATCGAAATGCAATGAAAGCTGCTATCGTTGTTGCGAACTCCAGTCCCTTCATTACGCTGGAGCGAATTGGGCGTCAGGAGTTGTTGCCATCTTTGTTTGGTCATTTGTGGATTCCGCCAGCTGTACGCCATGAAGTGTTCGGTGACAAACCTCTGCCAGGATGGGTAAAAGAGAGGCGGCTTCAGCAACCATTGGCATCTCAGATAGCTTCGGTTCGGCTGGGTGCCGGGGAACGTGAGGCCATCGCCTTGGCCCTCGAATTGGGAGCTACTGAGTTGATTTTAGACGACCTGCCTGCCCGCAGACTGGCCAGATCGCTAAAGGTACCGGTTATCGGCACATTAGGGCTTCTTCTACGGGCCAAACAGCGAGAACTCATTCCAGCGGTTCAGCCTCTTATGAGAGAGCTGCAAGATCACGATTTTCGTATTTCGAATAAACTCGTCGCAAACATACTGATTACTGCCAGAGAAAAATAATCCTATTGTGAACCAGGCCAAAAGTAAACCAAGAAAACCCCGCCTACCGTGGTGCAGAAGGAATGCGACAAACTGGTCGGGATTATGGAAACGGCGGAGAAGTTGAAGGGAAAATTGGATGAGTTGGGGTAGAACCATGTGCGGAGTGCTTTGAAAGTGCGGCGCACCTTTTTTGCAACGTGGTTGCCCTTCGTGTTACACTACCCAAAAAGCGAGGAGTTCACTATGTTATCAACTTACATACGAACAGCCATGCGCCGGGCAAAGTACGAAATCCTGCCCGATGATGGCACTTTCTACGGGGAAATACCGGGTTTTCAGGGCGTGTGGGCCAATGCCGAAACGCTGGAAGAATGCCGCGAAGAATTACAAGAGGTGTTAGAGGGATGGATTGTCTTGGGTTTACAGTTGGGACATCTGTTGCCGGTTATTGATGACATTAATTTGGTCACCGAGCTGGAACCAGCCTGATGCCACCCTTTGGCACTATCAAACGGAGAAACCTGATTCGCCATCTCAGAAAGCTGGGATTTGAAGGCCTATTTGTGGCGGCAAACACCAATACTTGGTCAAAGGGAAAATCAAACTGGCGATTCCCAACCCTCATCAAGGCGATATAGGGAAGGAACTCCTGGCTAGACTACTGCGTCAGGCTGAAATTGATCGAGAGGAGTGGGAAAGGCTGCGATAAACTACACCTATAGCGCATATCTCTTGCCAAAGTGGTACGTTCCACTTATCGAAGTGGTACGCACCACTTGTGAAAGTAGTACGCATCACTTGCGCGTCAGATACGTACCAACAGCCATGCGCCGGGCAAAGGGGGAAATACCGGTGTAAGTATATTTACCCCACCCAGCTTAGTGAATATTCCATCAACTCATCCAATTTGTTGATTCCTGGTTCGTGTACTTTCCAGCGTCCGTCCAACCCTATCTCTTGACCGGATAGCTCAAAATGACTCATGGCAATGCCCATATCGATGCGCTGCAAGTCAGCCAGTTTCAGGAGCCTGGCAGATTTACTGTCCCTATAGCCAGGCGTGCGCCGCAGGTAAAAATGCCAGGTATCCCCATCTTTGACGATCCGCCACGGCTGCCGGTTGGAAGCCGAAGGTGCCAGGCGTACCATTTCCAGCGGCACGGCATAATCTCCGGCGGCATGTTGTGAAAGTGGGGTACCAAACTCAACATCGAAAAATAATTTGTCCCACGGAAGACGCCGGTCAGAACCGGCTAAATTCCGGATTTTCTGATCGACTCCCCGTTTTTTCTCGGCGATATACCCAATCGAAGCCACCGCCGGGATGATCTCGTCCTCTCTGGCAGAGATTTTCTTCGCAAAATTGCTTCTGGCGAAGGTTCCACCCAGCCAGCAAGTTCCCAGGCCAAGATCAGTTGCCAATAGAATGATTAATTCCATCAGGTAGCCGAAGTCTTCCAGGTTCTTCTCGACATCACGCGTGGCACCAACGATGAATCCGGCTGCATCTTTGATGAAACCGTAAGTGCCCAGCCCTCTGAGGACTTTGGAATCCCCTTCGATTGCAGATACCAACTTAAAGCGCGCCCGGCTGCCAAAGGGGCCAATCTGCGGCGAAGCCAGGTAATCAGCCAGGCGTACTTGTATTTCGTCCTCAATGGGGCGCTTCAGGTAAGCTCTACACGAGAATCGTTTCTGGATGACTGCGGTGATGGGTTTGTTGAATGGCATAAAAATTCCTTCTTGATAATGAGACTTGTTGCGGAATAAGCGAAATTAGAAATTGTACACGGATTTACACGGATTACACGGATATTTATATACAAAACAATAAGAAATCCGTGTTGCTCCGTGGAATCCGTGTACAAAAGCTTACTTTTTTTTATTGAGTAACAAGTTGATTATTCAGTCCCCTCTTCTCGTTCCCACGCTCCGGCGTTGGCACGCCTCCAACAACGCTCGGTGTTGACGCAGGTCCGATCAGGCGTGCCAACGCAGTACCCCAAGGGTATCCCTAGACACCAGGGACAGGTGTGCTTCGCGAAGCATTGGCACGAGGGGGGGGTAAATGATTATTCCTCCGAAGTTATTCGCGCTCCTTTTGAGTGCGAATTCGTCCTTTGCGATATGCTTGTACCAGTGCATTTACACATCGTTCATCATAGTGTGAGCCAATTTCTGCATACAATTTATCAAGTACATTTTTGACATCCAATGCTTGCCGGTAAGGACGGTCTGAAGTCATAGCATCAAAAGCATCGGCCACAGCTACAACGCGGCCAATAAGTGATATATCATTGCCGCTGAGTGTATTGGGATACCCACCTCCGTCCAGGCGTTCATGGTGTTCTGCGAGTGCATGAAGCTCGGTATCCAGCATACGCACATTTCCCATAATATTGGCCCCGATAGAAGGGTGCTTCTTCATCGTATCGAATTCTTCGCTAGTGAGTTGACCCGGTTTCTTGAGAATAGCATCGGGAACCCCAATTTTACCTACATCGTGCAGGAGACTGCCGATGCGGATATGGTGGATCGTTTCGATGGACAAATCTAATTCGCTGGCTATGGCGACCGAGAAGTCACTGACCCGCTGTGAATGTCCCTCGGTGTAAGGGTCTTTAGCATCGATAGCTGCCACCAACGCTTTACTGGTGTCCCAAAACAGTTCATTGGCGTCGGCGTACAGCTTGGCATTATGCAGTACGGTAGCGGCCTGATCAGCGAGTGTTCTTAACAATTGGACATCATTTTCATTAAACGTCCCATCGCGTTTGTTGACGGCTTCCAGCCCTCCGATTATGTGCGCTTCTGTTGTACCGCGTTCCTGACCTAGAACTACCGTGGGGGTGCGTAGAGGAACTGCCAAAATCGAACGCGTGACTATACCACTAGCGTGATCCAACCCCCTAAAAACGCGGTCGTCGTGGGCAGTATCGGTTACTAATACCACTTCGCCAGTTCGAACCACATGTCCAATGACACCCTCTCCGGAGGGGACGCGTATGGGAGGTAATTTTGTCTGATGCATATCTCTGGAGATGTGAAGTATCAAATCACCCGTCTTTTCGTCTAATAGAAAAAGTGAACTTGCCTCTGCATCGAGCAACTCACGAGCGTAGTCAATGATCATATTTAGAATTTGATCGCGATCAAGGGTAGAACTAATTTCTCGGATGATCGAAACCAGGGCCTCGAGACGTTCGCCGCGTTGCTGGCTGGCCTGGAGCAGCATAGCTTTCTCAATTTCGGATGCCATGCGATTCCCGAGCAGTTGCACAAATTGTAGCGGTGAGTGAGTGTAGTTGAAAACTTGCACTACACCGATGGAATCGCCGCGCAACAGTAGTGGAAGCGAGATTACATTATGCAGTTTTTGTTCTTGAACCTCACCCAGTGGACGATACCAACGTGGATCTTTTGCCAAATCTTCGACAACGACCGGCGTGTTCTGTTGGACTGTTGCGCCGGCGATTCCGGTTTGCGAGTTGATGCGGCGTCCCAATAATTTCTGGCTTGCCTCGTCCCCTTTAATGACCTTAAAGATCAATTCATCCGTTGCCTGATCGAGTAAATACAGCGTTCCCGTGTTGGCCCCACAGATCAAAATGATCAAATCGAGCATCTCGCTCAATAGCTCATCTAGTTCGGTGCTACTGGCGATCTGGTTAGCGCGTGCCAAGGCGCGAAAAAGTTGGGAGGTCTCTTTTGTTGCACCCAGCGGGCCAGTTCCAACAAACTTACGTTTGAACATAGTAATACACCTGTTGTTCAGTCAAATGCCAATATTTGGCTCCCACTTATGCCAATCCGTCACTCCCTGGTAAGCATGGGCGGTTTGAAAGAGAATCCCCTCGTGAAAATGAGGGGCCATCAACTGCATCCCGATGGGCAGCCGATTTCTGTCAAAACCCACCGGAAATGTCAAACCCGGCACTCCGGCCAGGTTGGCAGGCAAAGTAAGAATATCTTCCAAATACATAGACAACGGATCACCGCTATGCTCGCCGATTTTGAAAGCCGTGGTCGGAGCTGCGGGAGCGGCGATCACATCCACAGACTCGAAGGCGGCCTCGAAATCGCGGCGGATCAACGTGCGCACCTTCTGAGCTTTGCCGTAGTAAGCCTCGTAGTAGCCGGCTGAAAGCGCATAAGTCCCCAGCATAATCCGCCGCTTGACCTCCCGTCCGAACAACTCTCCCCGGGTACGGCGGAACACGTCCCACAGGGTGTCAGCCTCCGCCCGTGGCCCGTAACGGATTCCATCGAAGCGCGCCAGATTCGCGGAGGCCTCCGCCGCGGCAATCAAATAATAGACCGGGAGCGCGTATTGTGTGTGCGGCAGGCTGGTCGACCTGATTTCCGCCCCCAGAGATGCGAGCACCCCGACAGCCTCGCGGACGGCGGATTCAACCTCCGGTTGGAGGCCGGCGATGAAATATTCCTCCGGGACTCCCACGCGCAGCCCGGCAAGGGATTGTAGACTTCCGAGGTTTCCGAAGACCTCGGAAGTTTCTACAGGCAGCGCCGCGCTGGTGGCGTCCAGCGGGTCGTGCCCGGCCACAATCTGGAAAACCGCGGCCGCATCGAGGGCATCTCTAGCCAGCACTCCGACACTATCGAGGGACGAACCGTAGGCGATCAACCCATAGCGGGAAACTCGCCCGTAGGTGGGCTTCAACCCGGTCATCCCGCAGAAAGAGGCCGGTTGGCGCACACTGCCGCCGGTGTCGGTGCCCAATGCAACTGGAGCCATGCGGGCGGCCACCGCAGCCGCGCTGCCGCCGCTGGAACCGCCGGGCACGCGCGAGGTATCCCAGGGGTTATGAGTCGCGCCGTAGCCCGAATTCTCGGTGGATGACCCCATGGCGAATTCGTCGGTGTTGGTCTTGCCAAGTATCACCATCCCCGCTCCGAGCAGACGCTGCACAACGGTGGCATTGTAGGGCGGCACAAAACCCTCCAAAATGCGAGAGCCTGCCGTAGTGCGGATTCCTTTCGTCGCCAGAACATCTTTGATGGCGATGGGGACACCCAGCAGAGGCGGCAAATTCCCGTCGGGACTGGCACGCCACTCGCCAAGCCGCTTGTCAGCCTCGTCAGCCTTAGTCAGGGCCTGCTCCGGAGTCAGAGTGATGAAGGCGTGCAGGTCAGGCTCCAGCCGCTCGATGCGCTCGAGGTAAGCCTGAGTCAAATCGCGGGATGAGAAATCGCCGCAGCGCAGGGCGGGGATAATTTGGGAGAGAGTCAGGTCGGTGGGGTGAGTCATGGCAAATGGCAAATCTCATCGGCTGCGCTTCGGGAATACGCAGCAGGCAGCGAACTGTAAAGGGAGTTAACCACGAAATTAGCCTTACGGTTTGCTCCTGTGACAAGTTATTCTAAAAGCTACCATCCTGGGTATCTTCTCAAAAAGTAGGGGAGAGGGGTTCAAATAATCGATTCTCGATATTTAACACAGGGTGTCCACGACCCGAGAGGTCTTTCGCATCCTTTGCAGGTATTCAATCCTTGACGCTGCTTGCAGTAGCTGTCCACGACGTACTCGAACATCTTTGCATTGCGGATGGCAAAGGCGACCTCCTCAGAAATCATCATCAATGAAAGAAGTTCTTCTTCTGTAAAAGCTTTTTCGCCGAATTTGTTCAGTACTTCTAAAACACCCACTTGCTCTTCGCCTGCTATCAGAGGAAGTGCAATCATGTTTCTGGTTTGGAAGCCGGATTCGGCGTCGATTTTGTTATAAAGACGGGGATCGTTCTGCGCATCGTTGATAACCTCCGCTTGTCCTGATGTCAGCACGGCTCCGGCGATGCCCTTGCCGGCGGGGAAAGTGGACGACATTAGGATCGGCTTTACAGGGCCTTCGACTTGGTAGAAGAGGAAATTCTCTCCCTCGTCGTCAAGTAAAAACACTGTTGCCGCTTCGGCGGAAACGACTTCCATGCAACAATACAGTGCGGTTTCTAACATGTCATGTAACCCCAGGGATTGAGCCAGCATGGAACTCACAGTCATATAAGTGTTCAGGTAGGAGAGTTGACGCTCGGTCTTTCTTCGTTTCGCGAGACGATTGGCGGTATTTGCGAGAATACACAGGAAGCGATCCCAAAATGCTCTCCCAATGGGGATCCCACCTTCCTCTAAAATCATACCGAGCATACCCACGTATTCAAATTTGTCGCGAAGTGGATATACTGTGAAATCCGAGTTGGATTTCCAAGAACTGGGTGTTGTTGCCGCGGGCGGGAGACTCATCAAACGGTCTAATTGTTGAGCACAAATTTGTTTCAATTGAGAAACAGCTTCAGGTTGTACATTCCGCTCGTAGAACCGAGTTGTGAAGAGTTGCGGCGAGGTGATGTAAAGGAAAACCGAGTCTGAACACCCTAGCCGAGCAACCTGTGAGAGCAAGTTATCTGCCAACTTGTCCAGGTCATTGGCTGTCATGATGCTCTCGCTCAAATCCAAGAATTGAGAAGTTTCATTAGTATCAAATCGATTTGACATATGGAGCCTCCTTATTTACCTTGCTTACCTTGTCTACTGGTCCCGATGCAGCTTTTCTATCCGTATACGCCCATCCAGCAATTCTAGTTCGGGATCGCCAGTGACGAGAATGGCATCGTATTGCCCGGTGACAGCCGCGGCAGAGCTCATCACCCTGTACCTCCTGCCAGTGCTCTTGCTCCAGATCGTGCAACAAATTATAACCTCCGTATTTGCCATACAGGGCGTCAATCGGAGAAGAAGCAGTCACGAGTTTCAGAACAATCTCGTCTTCGACAATCCTCACTCGGAATCGATCTCCAGACGTGAGGCCCAGAACACTTCTAACAGTTTTGGGGAACACTAATTGTCCTTTGGAAGATAATTTGATTAACATAATCTTCTACATGTTGCAGGGGAAGATGCTGCGCCGGGCCAAATCCACCGAATGAATTCGGCGTCTGCCACGAAAACGTGTTGAAACACGTTTACCAGACAATGAGTTCATTCATGGACAAGGAGTCGCTTATAACGGCAAAATACCATCACACACACTGTATGAAATCCCGGCGGCGGCCCGGTCAGAGATGGGTTTCATAGGAGAAGTGGAACGTTAGCGACCATTCCATGTATATCAGGCTGGTCGATGGAGAGCTGATAAACCAACTACCAACTTACCAACCTACCAATATACCAACCTACCAATATGCCAACCACCACCCTACCCAAACACCGGCGGCACGCGAAACTGTTGTTCCTCTGTCTCAGGAGCATTCTTCAACAAAGCTTCCCTGTCCAAACCGGGATGCGGTTCGTCGGGGCGCAAACCGCTTTGGGATGTCGCTGGGCTGGCAGTGGGAGGAATATCGGTGGTGTCTACCTCCTGGAGTTGGGCGAAATACTCGAGAATAGCAGAAAGCTGCTCGCGATAGCGAATCTTTTCCTCGTTGGTGAGTTCCAGGCGAGCAAGCTCTGCAATATGTTCGACTTGTTCGATCGTTAGGGTCATGTGATGATTATAACATTGCTGTGAAACGTGAAAACGTGACGAAGTCCCCGAAGCGCAGTGGAGTGGAGTGGAGTGGAGTGGGAAACGTGAAAACGTGATTCACTCTTCACGCATCACTCTTCACTCATCACGCATCACGCCTCACCACTCCGCCACATACCACCGCAGGTACTGCTCCACGTGGGATTCCCAGTACTCTTCATCGTGGTAGCCGGGGAAGAGATACCATTCATGGGGAATATTCTCTGCGTTGAGCATTGCTTCGAATTGCAGTAGGCTGTCAAGCCAACGGTCGTTTGCTCCAGCATCCATATAAATGCGCGGAAGTTTATCGAACGGGATGACGGCCAACCACTCTCGGATGAGAGGCGGATCGTCGTGAACAAAGATGGGGGCACTATGCGCTCCAACGGCGCCGAAGAACTCCCAATATGATAACCCCAGGTGTATTGCCCAATTCCCACCGCGGGAAAGCCCCCCAATGGCACGCTGCTCACGGTCGGGCAGGGTGCGGTAATCGGTATCGATGCGCGGCAGCAAGTCATGGATCAGGGCCTCGCCAAAGAGGTTCTTCGGGGGAGAAATGTAGTTATCGCTGTCGTTAGGCATGACAATGATGAAAGGTGCGATTTCGCCCGACCCAATCAGGGCATTGGCGATTTCGTCCACTCCCAGACGATCCCATTGATCCTCGTTGTAAGTCTGCCCGTGGAGAAGATAGATCACCGGATAGCGCCGATCTGGCTGCTGATCGTAGCAGGGTGGGGTGTAGACGCTGTATTTCAGGGGATCAGGCAGCCAGGTTGTCTGGGACTGCTTATGCTCGATGTGGCCGCCGGCCTGCCAACAGGCCAGAGGAGTGGAGGAGGGGAGCGGGGGGGGAGTGGAGGAGGGGAGCGAGGGGGCAGTGGAGGAAGGGAGCGGGGGGGCAGTGGAGGAGGGGAGCGGGGATGCAGTGGGGTGGAAATCCGTAGGGGTAACGAACTTGGCGGAGGCTCCCGCTGGGTTCGTGTTTGGAGTGCAGGCTCCCAATCCAAGAATGAGAATCAACCCGATGTTGAGTATCTGAACGCGGTTCAAGTTTCTTCTATAGCCCCGCTATTTTCTGGTTCGGTTACGGAGGGCAAACCAACATCTACAGATTCTTCCATGCGAATCTGGCCGCGCAGGAAGGCACCCTCTTCGGTGGCAAAGGCAGCGGTAACAACATCGCCCCACACCCGTCCCGTGCTGCGAATTTCCACTTTTTCGGCCGTGATATTCCCCCGCAGTGAGCCAGCAACGATGACGGTATTGGCCCGCACGTGTTCACAGGTAACGCGTCCGCTCTCGCCCACGACAAGCATCCCCCGCAGGGAAATATCGCCCTCGAATGCACCCTCGACGCGTATTCCACCGCTCCCATTGATAGAGCCTTTCCAGGCTATGCCGGGGCCAAGCACAGATGTGACCCGGGTGGCCGGCGACAGAAGACCGGCGGAGGGTTGAA